>JAJDBA010000178.1 GCA_029261675.1 Nitrospinaceae bacterium | reverse complement strand
TGTTTGAACTAGTACGTGGGGCCTATCTTCAAGATTCAAAGCTTTTATCACGTATTCGTTGGCAGCGCATTATACAATGTGCGAGAAGGTATCGACGTTTTCCAAAATATTCCATTTGGTCTTCTCTGGCAAATTCCGGTAGCACCATGTTGCCAGTTTTATTATTTGCAATGGTTTTCCCCTCAGAGGTAGTGGGTATATATATTTTGGCCCACGGTACCATGCACATTCCACTGAGGTTGATTGGAAACTCAATAGGTCAAGTTTTCCATGCAGAAGCAGTAAAGTTTAAGCGCCAAGGTGATTTGGAATATTTAGTGATTTCTACTTTTACCCGTTTGCTTAGCCTTTCAGTTATTCCGTTTATTATTACGATTTTTTATGCGCCAGATATTTTTGAAACAATATTTGGGAATAACTGGCGAGAGGCAGGTCTCTATGCACAATACATGGCGCCTTGGTTATTATTACAGTTTTGTGTTTCTAGTGTAAGCCAAGTGGTCACGGTTTTGGAGAAGCAAGGCGGTTTACTTGTAAGTCAGATGTTGTTTCTGATTACGCGTGTAGGCATTATTTTAATCGGGAGCTACTTGGGTTTAGAAGCAATAGAGTTGATTGCATCTTTTTCATTAGTAAGTGCTTTGTTATATCTGGGTCATTTTTTATGGATATGTCTGATTCTTAATATTGGATGTAAACGATTTTTGAATATTTTTGTTAGCAGCTTTTGGTTTGCTAAGAGGTGATTAAAGTTTTTTGGGAGATTTGATGAGATTTTTAACTTACTTGAGAAGTGTTTATGTCATAACCAAATTCCGAATGAAGGGTGTGCATATTGCCTATGGATCTATTATCATGGGGGATGTGAAGATAGGGAGGTATACGCGAATTAACGCTAAATCACACTTGCAGACATGCCGGATAGGTTCTTGTTGTGCCATTGCAGGTCGATTGATTGTTAGAGATACTAATCATTCGACAGGTCATTTAAATATGCAGGAGTATTTTCAAAAAACGGTTCTTTCATCAAATGTTAAGATCGTCGGACATGCTAAAGGTGAGGTTGTTATCGGGAATGGCGTTTGGATAGGGGATTCAGTAATATTGTTAAGCGGTGTTCATATTGGTGATGGCGCTGTAATTGGAGCTGGAAGTGTAGTGACAAAATCAGTACCTCCTTATGCGATAGCGGTGGGTAATCCTGCAAAAGTAATTAAATATAGATTTGAAAATGAAGTGATAAAAGTTTTACAAAATATTGATTGGTGGAATTGGAATAAAAACAAGTTAGAGAAAAATAGGAGTTTGTTTGAGAAAGATTTTACAGGGATGACCGCAATGGAGGCTCAGAAAATACTGGAGTCAGTTCAATCGTAACTTGTTAGTATAGAAAATAGTTTATGAAATTACTTGAATATGCGTTAAAAAATCCGCCGATACAAGTTTGGAGAAGGTTTGCTAGGTTGATAGCCAGACGAAAATCAATTTCGGCATTCAATAATACAAACCCCTGCATTTTTGTTCTTTCTACGGGTCGTGTTGGCACGGTGACTTTATCAGCATTGATAAATTTGTCTCCTAGTATATTATCGTTTCATGAGCCACACCCATTGCTATATAAAATGTCAAAAAGAGCATATCAAACCGGCGGTTTGGCAGGTTGCGAAGGAATATGGGACGATGTGTTTATGAGTTTGCGGACTGAATTGATCGAGTCAGCTCTTGCTAGTGGAGTGGGTTATGTTGAAACCAGTCCTCAGTGTACATTTTTGGCGACAGCAATTTATCGTACAATTCCAAATGTTAAGTTTATTCACATGGTAGGTCATCCTGCTACTGTGGTTCGTTCGGGAATGCGGCGTGGTTGGTATGCTGGTCATTCTGCTGACGCAACAAGAATTGTACCAAAGGATGATTCTGATATTGCTAAGCACTGGTTAGACATGACGCAGCTTGAAAAGAATGCTTGGCTCTGGTCGGAAACAAATAAATGGATTTTCGAGTTCACAAGTACCCTCCCTCAAGAAAAGTATAAGTTTTTGAAATCGGAAGATATCTTTAGTGGTAATAAAGATGTCTTAAATGAAATATATGAGTTTTGTTCTATTAATTATCCAAAAGAGCAAAAGATAAACAAGATTTTGTCGCGCAATTACAATAAAGATGTTCTAGGCGATTTTCCTCCGTTTAGCCAGTGGTCGTCTGCTGATGTTGACCAATTAAAATTTCACGCGGGAGAAATGGCGAAAAAAATGAAATACAATTTAGAGCCAACCTCGTAATCACCAACCCCCCCTGCTGAGTTCAGAAATTGTTGGAAATATATCACCCTAAAATCCAGAGTGACGCTGTCGATTGGATTTTGTCCGTTATATTCGGTGAGTTCCTTGGTATTGAATATATTGCGCGGCCCACCTCAGGAAAGGGATATTGCCTACAGTTGAATGGCAAGCGACTTGATCTTGTCGATAGCCTGTTCCCGCAGTTGCGCGAGAGTTGGCTAATTGGCGAACCTATTATTGAAACTCCTCTTGCTATATGGGATGCATCAAAGTCGGGTTTGTCTGTTTCGTTGACCGACCCATTACTGCCTATTGTATTTGGTGCGCCAAAAATAATTGTTGAGCCAAATCGAATTGATTGTCATATCGATATCTTAGGGACTGCATTTTATTTCCTCTCTCGGTATGAAGAGATGGTTATAAAAGAACGTGATAAATATGATCGTTTTCCTGCAACCGTCTCGCTTGCTTGTAGAGCAGGATTGCTTGAAAGGCCCATTGTCGAAGAATATGTGGAAGTTTTATGGGCATGCATGAAACATCTTTGGCCTGCATTAGAACGGAAAACCCGCCAAGGTAAAGTTAGGGTCAGTTGTGATGTTGACGTCCCTTATGACTGCTCGACGAAGTCTGTTATGAGGCTTACTAAAGGGTTAGCGGCTGATGTTCTCAAGCGGCGCAATGTTGGAATGGCTCGCCAGCGTCTTAAAAATTATATTTCAACGCAACGCGGCGATTTTAATTATGATTTGTTCAATACTTTTGACTGGTATATGGATACTTGTGAGCGATTTGGACATCAGGCTGCATTCTATTTCATCGTAGATCATTCTTCGAAATTAATGGATGGATGTTATGAAATGACTGAGCCAAGAATACAAGACTTGCTGCATAGAATCGCTGATCGTGGGCATGAGATCGGCACGCATGCCAGTTTCAATACCTACCAGAACAGAGGACAATTGGGAAGTGAACGGCAACGACTTATTGATACCTGTGATAAACTGGGAATCAAAGCAAGCGCAAAAGGAAATCGTCAGCACTATTTAAGATGGGATGCGTCTCAGACCCCGGACCATATCGATGCATCGGGTTACGAATACGATACAACAGGCGCGTTTGCAGACCGACCTGGATTTCGTTATGGCACCTCTCGCCCATTTACGATGTGGAGCTGGAAAAAAATGAAACCATTAAATGTAAAACAGCGGCCACTGGTAGTGATGGAATGTTCCGTTTTAGCAGATCGTTATATGGGGCTCGGTTACAGTGATGAAGCGATGGACTTAATGTTGTCACTAAAACAGAAGTCTTTGGCGCACGGTGGTGATTTCACCTTACTGTGGCATAACAGCCATTTATCCACCGAATTGGATAAAAGTTTTTTCACTGAATTGATTGCATGATGGCCTGGTTCTCTTAACTAAATGCGAATTTTTTATTTTGCCAGAATAGATATTGGGGCTAATGACGCTGGCGCACGCCACGTTTTTGAAACTTGCAAACAATTTGCTTCAATCGGGCATGAAATTTTTCTCTTTATTCCGAATCTGGGGGCAACCCTAAAACTGCCTGGAGTTTCTATTGTTCGGGTGCCGGTATTCAACCGCAAACCCGCATTCACTTTTTTTTCATTTCACGCCGTCCTCTTTTTTTATCTTCTATATCATTGTCTGACAAATAAACCGGATGCTGTTTATACACGCCAACAAACGCTTGAGTGGTGGGCTACCTGGCTGAAAGTGATATTCAGATTTCGGTACGCTATTGAAGTGAATGGATTGCCATTGGTCGAATTAAAAATGAGTCAAGCTTCGGGTTGGGTTATCTCTGCGACTCGAGTTTTGGAATGGATTTGTTATCGATTCCCTGATTTCTGGGTGGTGCCAACCACGCATATCAGAGATTTTCTATGCAAGAAATACCGCCTTGACCCAAAACTATTTTTGGTGGCTTCCAATGGTGCTAATGCAGATGTTTTTTATCCCATGGATCAAAGCGCATGCCGAGATCAATTAGGACTGAGTGGCAATACAAAATATCTTCTTTTTATGGGAGGATTTAAGAAGTGGCATGGCATTCTGGATTTGATTGAGATTATGCCTGACCTGATAGATGGCAATTCAAATGTTAAATTGTTATTGGTGGGGGAGGGGGAACTTACTGCTGAATTGCGAGCACGGGTAGATGCTCTGGGTATTAAAGATAATGTTATCTTTTGTGGTCACAGACCGCTTGCGGAAATGCCCGTGTTTATCAACTCAGCGGATATTTGCCTGGCACCCTTTTTCGATGAACGTTCCCCGCATACCGGATTGTCCCCCTTAAAATTATTTGAATATATGGCTTGTGGTAAACCCGTAATTGCAAGTGCCATGGGTGGATTGGATAAGATTTTTCAAGCTCATGATATAGGAGAAATAGTTTCGTCACCCGACCCTAAGATATGGGTAGCGGCCGTATTATCCTTACTGAATAATCCTGAGCGAATGAAAACCTATGGAGAGAATGGGCGCAGAGCGGTGTTGGAAAAATTTAACTGGAAGACAATCAGTGAAAACATTTTAAAAAGTCTTGCAGGTAATTAAATTGATAGCAACGCCCAATATAATTTTGATTCGCCTGTGTCTGCTGTTGGTTTTATGTATTGCTACCCCGCAACTAGTAGAAGGGTTTGATAGCAGATTTGAAGGTCGAGCTTTGTTGGGAAGTTCTTATGTTTTTGATCTCTCATCCGATTTAAAGGATTTTGATAGTGAAGCCGAATTGCGTCTGGGGGTTTTGGGTAATGCCTGGCAGGGTGAAGTATGGCAATTAGATTATGAATTGACCGGTGATGTAAGGCAGGTAGACGGGCCCAGTGTGCAGTCGCATCTTCAACCTGAAACCAATTTAGATTTTTTTCGGGCTTGGCTTCGTCTGGATAACGGAAGTTTTAAAATAAGAGGAGGACGACAAAAAATTCTATTTGGTGCTGGAACCATATACAGGCCTCTGGGGTTTTTTGATACAAGGAATGTTACGGGTGTGGTTCCGCTAACACGTGGAGCAGATGGTTTTCGGTCTACATGGTTTGTCACGCCATCTTCTTTTCTGGAAGGTTGGCTGGTGCCGGCTAAAAAAGATAGTTCTTTCATTGCTGGCTTGCGCGGAGAGACGCTGATTGGCGACATGGAGGTTGGGGCTGTGGTGCAATACCATCCTCGAACTGATCTAACCGATTTAGCAGATTTCGATCAGGAAATGGTTCAACTGGGTTACCATCTTAAGGGTGAGATGGAAATTGGTTTCTGGAATGAAAGCCGAATGGATATCGAATTAGAATCCTCTTCGCCTCTTCGTTTTGATACTGTTTTAGGTGTGGATTACACTTTTAACCTAGGGGAAGGACTCCATGTTCTAATGGAATACTTTCTCACCACGCGACAAAAAGATTTTACTCTTACCGATCCTAAGGGGCAAAGAACCATTCAGCAAATTGGCTTTACAATGGATCAACCAGTGGGTATAGACATTAGGTGGCAGGTTTTTAGTCTCTATGATTTGCGCGATAAAAGTTTCCAAGTGATTCCACAAATCGAATATTCCGTTACGGAAAGTTTGTTTCTTTATCTTCATGGAAGAGTTGGTGGTAACCTTAAAGAAGGTGAAAAGGACGGTAGGCTGCATAGAAAATCGGCTACATTCAATGGAACGGAGTCTATTTTGGGATTAACGTTAATAAGTTATTTTTAATATCAGGTGGGTATGGATAAAAAATTAATCGCATTGAGCCAGGTCTCAAAAGTATTCAAAGTTGGTGAAGAAAATTTTACAGCTTTGCATGAGGTTAGTCTTGAAATTGGTAGTGGTGCTTTCATGTCTTTTGTGGGGCCTTCGGGGTCTGGCAAAACCACTTTGCTGAACCTTATTGGAGGCTTGGATGTCCCCACCACTGGCAATATCTTTTTTAAAGATAGAGATCTTTCTTCTATGAGTCGCGAACAAATGGCGGAATATAGAAGAGAGAATATTGGCTTTATATTCCAGACCTATAATTTGTTACCCGTTTATTCTGTTTATGAAAATGTTTTATTCCCTCTTTTGTTGAATGGGGATAAAGAAAAGGATGTTCGTGATCGTGTTATGGAAATCGTAGCTAAGGTGGGGCTCACGGATCAACTCAAAAAACGACCTGCGCAATTATCGGGTGGACAGTGTCAACGTGTTGCTATTGCGCGAGCTTTGGTAAAAGACCCGCTTGTTATTCTTGCCGATGAACCGACGGCAAATCTGGACACTGAAAACTCTCTGCAAATATTGGAATTGATGCGTGAACTGAATCAGCAATATCAGGCCGCAGTAATATTTTCGACGCATGATGAAAAAGTGACTCGCTATGTGCGCCGCGAAGTTAAGCTGGAAGATGGACGCATTGTATCAGACGAGAATAATATAAACGGGGCATCGCATTAATGAATTGGGACATTGCTAGGAAAAACTTTTATCGGCAAGGGATGCGTGCATTTCTCAATGTTTTGGTTACTGCTCTCTCAATTATTTCTTTGATATTCATGCTTTCTTTGTTGAATGGATTTCAAGCTCAAGCCACCCGAAACCTCGTTGCTACCGATGTGGGGGGAGGGCATTACCGGGCACCTGGGTTTGACATCTTGTCCCCCACTGAATGGGAAGATCACACAGTGAAACCCGCCGAGTCTCTTTTACTATTACCTGTTGAAGATAAAGTAGAAGTTTTGATTCAACAGGGACAGCTTTATCCCAATAGGCGACTTTATCCCGTTCAAATACGTGGGGTTTCCATGGAGCAATCCCTTTTGAGTTTGCCTTTGGATAATTTAAAAAAATATGGCGAGCAGATTGAAGATGTTATTCCCGGAGTGGTAGGAGTAAAAATGGCCAGAAAGGCCCACTTGAAAAAAGGCGATACCCTTACACTTAAATGGCGTGATAGATCAGGTGCTGTCGATGCTCGAGATATTCTGATTGTGGATGTGGGAGATATGGTCAACCCGCGAGTTGACGATGGAGTCGTGTGGTTACGCCTGGATCATTTGCGATCTATGACGGACAGACAGGGAGAAGTGAGTTGGGTGACGGTTCGTGATTATATGGGGCCCATTGAAGGATTTGAATTTCAAACTGTGGAAGCGCTTATGGCAGACCTTTTAGCCTTACTAAAACAGGATAGGAGGAATTCGAAAATCTTGTGGGCAATACTGATGATTTTGGTTTGCACCAGTGTTTTTAATACACAGATTTTGAATATTTTTAAGCGCCAAAAAGAAATTGGAACTTTAATGGCTTTGGGGATGGAACCCATGAGAATTGTCAGAATATTTACTTTGGAAGGTGCTTTGGCAGCCATTTGGGCTTTAGTTGTTGCTGCTCTATTGGGAATTCCTTTTTTCATTTGGTTTCAGGGTGTGGGCTTCGATGTGACTCATTTAAGTGAAGCGAGTTTTCCTATCAGGGAAACAATCTTTCCAGATTATCAACCCAGAGAAATTTTTTATTCTTTACTCATAGTTGTATTTTTAGTCGTGATGGCATCCTGGATACCGGTGAAAAAAATTATTCTCCTAGTTCCTACTCTAGCCCTTCGTGGAAGGGCCATAACATGATAGCTAGTGTGAGTCGCGGTATTGTTAGGGATAAATCCCGAGTCCTTTTTCCAT
>JAJDBA010000177.1 GCA_029261675.1 Nitrospinaceae bacterium | reverse complement strand
CAGCTTCCGCCAACGTTTCGGGGTCTCCAGAATTTCCGCAGGATTACCCTGAAATTGTTTATCCTGACACAGGTATTTAAAAAACGATTTAATAGAAGACAAGCTGCGGGCCACCGTAGCTGGGGACAACCCCTGCTCTCTCAAAGAAATCAGAAAACCACGTATATCCGCCGTCGTTACAGAATCCACTTTCTGGCCTGCAAGCTGAGTCGAAAAACGGTTCAGATCACGGCGATAAGCCGATACGGTATGCGGCGAATTTCTTTTCTCAATTCGCAAATAATCAGAAAATTCTTGTATGAGGGCTTTCATAGTTAAACTATGATATAATAATCAACAAGTTACAAACAAATATTTTTATTTAGGTTTCTTATAATCAATCTGTTATTCTACTATCACGAAAATTTTTGCAATAAAAACTATGTTCCCATATTGGTTCATCCCATCCCAGAAGCTACGCAGCAAGTAATCTCCGGTAACCCGTAGACACCTTTACACAGAAAAACATCAGAGTAAATTCGGGCCGAAAAGCCTTAACTTACTCCTTAACCATTTAAACCCAAACTATCGATAATAAAGGAAAAAATGCAAGACCCAAAACTCATCAGAAACATCGGAATCATCGCCCATGTAGACCATGGAAAAACCACTTTAGTAGATTGCCTGCTACGGCAAAGCGGAATGTTCCGTGAAAGCGAACTATCTGGCACTTGTATCATGGATAGCAACGAACTTGAAAAAGAACGTGGCATCACTATATTTTCGAAAAATGCAGCCATTTATTACAAGGATCATAAAATCAACATCGTTGACACACCGGGTCATGCCGATTTCGGCGGCGAGGTTGAACGTATTTTGAAAATGGTCAATGGCGTATTACTACTAGCGGATGCTGTAGAAGGTCCGATGCCACAAACCCGGTTTGTTTTGAAAAAATCTTTGGAGCTTGGGTTAAAGCCGATCGTGGTCGTAAACAAAATAGACCGCCCTGCAGCGCGCACCGAAAAAGTGGTCGATGAAGTTTTTGACCTTTTTGTTGAGCTGGGTGCCAATGATGAACAATTGGACTTTTCTATTATCTATACTTCAGCCAAGCAAGGCATATCAAGAGACACTCCATTAGGGCCGAATAACGATATCACCCCTCTTCTTGATATGATCATCGATAAAGTACCTACCCACGAAGGAGACCCAGAGGGTGGATTTCAGATGTTGGTTTCATCCATGGATTATGATGATTATGTGGGTCGAATCGCCGTGGGGAAAATCAATCGAGGTAGGGTCAAAGCCAAAACAAATTATACTCAGATTGACCGTGATGGGAAGCCCAAGACTTTTTCATTAGCTAAGCTCTATACCTATGAGGGATTGCGGAAGGTTGAATCGGAAGAAGCTATGACCGGAGATATTGTAGGCATTGCCGGAATGAAAGAAGTTGAAATTGGCGAAACGCTTACGGATACGGAGTTTCCCGATGCCTTGCCCGTAATTGAAATCGATGAACCGACTCTGGCTATTCACTTTTCTGCAAACTCGTCTCCTTTTGCCGGTCGAGAAGGAGAGTTTGTAACAACCCGACAGATCCGTGATCGTTTATTCCGCGAGACTCGGTCAAACGTATCACTTCGTGTTGAGGAGACAGATACCAAAGACACCTTCAAAGTCTCGGGTAGAGGTGAACTTCACCTTACTATTCTCATCGAAACCATGCGCCGCGAGGGTTTTGAGTTTAGTATCTCTCGCCCTGAAGTTCTGATAAAGGTTGTGGATGGGGTCCTCCACGAACCTGAAGAATTTGTTATCCTTGACATCCAAGAAGCCTATCTCGGAAATGTTATGGAAGCCATGGGAAAACGTAAGGCCACTTTGCAAGATATGGCCCAGAACGAAGGTGCAACCCGGCTTGAGTTTGTCATTCCAACCCGCGGGCTATTTGGATTCCGGTCCGAATTTCTCACCCTGACAAAGGGCACAGGTGTTATAAATCGGAATTTTCACCAATTCATTCCGCATTGTGGAGACATTGCTCAAAGGGTCAATGGTGTTTTAATTTCCCTCGAAAATGGTGCCACTACTGGCTTCTCTCTATTCAATCTGCAAGAACGAGGCACCTTGTTTTGGGGGGCTGGTGAAGAGGTTTATACAGGAATGATCGTGGGTGAGAATAATAAAGATAATGACCTTGTTGTAAATGTTTGCAAAGAAAAAAAGCTGACCAATATGCGCACTTCCGGGCATGATGTGCATATCACCCTGACACCACCTACAAAAATGAGTCTGGAGCAGATTCTCAGCTTTTTGAATGAAGACGAGCTGGCAGAAATAACCCCGAAAACCATTCGTCTGCGTAAAAAAGTACTCAATGAAAATGATCGAAAGCGGTATGCAAAAAGCCAGAGCGCGGTTGCGGCATCAGCTGGGTAACCTATGTGATTCTATTGTCTAGGACGATAAAATAGGTTAGAATACACTCTTTCAAATAGCTATAAAAGAATATGCGGAGTGCAAATGAATAAAAAGTCGATAGGGATACTACTGTTTATCGGTGCAATGGTTTTGGCTCAAGCAGTCTGGGCGGCCGAAAGACAGGTGAAAATTATTGAACCAGTCAATAACGCACAATTGAGTAGTCCCGTGAAGGTCTGCATGAAAGTTAGTGGACTTGTTGTCGAAAAAGCTACAAAAGGTGTCAACGAAGGTAGAGGACATCATCATTTACTACTTAACTCTTTACCTGTTGATTTAAGCCAACCCATTGGCAAACAGGAAATCCATATGGGAGACGGTTCTGAGTGTAAAGAATTAAAATTTGTACCTGGTCGACATGTCATCTATAGCGTTTTTGCATACGGCAATCACGTTCCTTATGATCCGGCTATTACTGACCGCATTATTATTACTATCAAGGACTAATTAGAATTCAATGGCGAACTATAAATCTAGTTTTACCCCGGCAGGTTTCAAAATAATTCTTTCCATCTTTCTAGTGATTGCGTTGTCTTCTTGTGCTTCCGTAGATACGAGCTCAAGTGAAAGTGCATTGTCCTATGTAAAACCGCTAATCAAAAGTGGCCCCTGTGGAAATGGAAAAGGACTCTACAATAAAATCAAAAATTCGCATGAATCAAAAATTGTAGTTGTTTCTATTGAAACCGATATGTCCCCTGACCCGAATAACTGGTATCCCAGCCAAAGAGATTTCAATTTAAAACCCGACCAACTTCGTATTTTGGGTTGTTCGATTGTGGACGAAGGAGAAGGCAAAGCAGACAGTCGCGTTTCTCACAAGATTGTTAATGCCAGATTCCAATAATCGTTCTAATCTTTCCATCTTGGACTCGTAAAGCGGAGAAATTCGAAATCACTTCAGGAATTGAAGGTCAGCGCGTCTTATGAAAATCCCCATCCGATTAAAACTCGTTCTATTATTTTCTTTTATTATTTTATTGATCTCCGTTTTTAACTACAACTATTACCCTCAAGCACATAAAACCCAGGCTCTAAAAAGTATTCAAAACCATGTTCACAACATGGCAGAGGTTGTTGCACTATCCACAGGAATCAGCCTCAAACTATTGGACTTTGAAAGCATTCGCGTGGCCATAGAGTGGGCCAAACAAGATCCCAGACTTGCCTACTTAGGGATTTTTGATACAAACAAACAAAAAATTGCTGTATTTGATCCAAAGAAACTGAACCTTCATGTTGAGGCATTGTTAACCCGTAAAGGTCATTTTGAGCAAGACCGTAGTATGTTGCTCTCTGTCCCTATAGAATATCAAGGTACGCCTCACGGCACGTTGCTGGTAGCTTTATCGCTCGAAGATATGTACAGAAGTATTGAGGAAAATAAAACTTTTACGCTATACATATGTTTCGCAATTTTTATAATCGGCTCAGTACTATCTCTGATATTCAGCAATATCATCACTCGCCCCATTCAACAATTGACAGAAGCGGCAACAGAGGTTTCCAAAGGAAACACCTCCGTTAAAATTAACATCACCACCAAAGATGAAATTGGTTATTTAGCTACTTGCTTTAAAAGAATGGTTGCGAACATTAAAAAATCTATTGAAAAACAGGTGGGTGGAATTTTCAAATCCGCAAATTCACTTTACAAATCCTCGCAGAACATATCTACAACTGTTAAGGATCAATCGATTATTATGAATCAGCAATCAGAAAGAATCGTGGATATAACCGCCACTCTGAAACAGCTTTCTGTTTCCGCATCTCAAGTAGCTGAAAGCTCAAGTTCAGTCTCCCATATTGCAGAAACAAACTTGGTGCAGTCAGAAAAGGGAATGGAAATCATCCAATCCATTCAAGACAATATGGATAAGATCACCCGTGAGAGTAACCAAAGCGTAGAGTCGGTTATTGAACTTGGGAAGAAATCCAAAGAAGTTGGAAAGGTCATGGAAATCATCAATCATATTGCAGATCAAACCAAGCTCATCGCATTCAATGCGGCGATTGAAGCTTCTGCCGCTGGCGAAGAAGGAAAACGATTTGGAGTTGTTGCCGTGGAGATCCGGCGACTCGCGGATAGTGTAATGGATTCCACTGCTGAGATTCACGCGATCGTAGAAGAAATTCAGCACGGGGTGAACCAGTTGATTCTTGCATCAGAAAACGAAGCAAAGCATATCCGAACAGGGGCCGAACTAACTCACCAGGCACACGAACATTTAAACAGTCTTCTGTCAGGTGCAGAATCTACCAATGAGGCCATGAAACAAATTTCCCAAGCAACCTTGCAGGAGAAAACAGCAACATCACAAGTTTTC
This sequence comes from Nitrospinaceae bacterium, assembly GCA_029261675.1. GTDB lineage: Bacteria > Nitrospinota > Nitrospinia > Nitrospinales > VA-1 > UBA8687. The sequence goes on along the minus strand of JAJDBA010000177.1, from coordinate 1,825 downwards.
ACTGCTCTAAAGGAAATTCAACAAGGAATTCAACAATCAACCCAAGCCCTTAAGCAAACTACATTGGTAACAACCGAGTTGACAGTTCTGGCTGATGAACTCAATCAAATGGTGACAGAGCTCCAAGGAGAAAACGAAACGGATGATAAACCGCAAGTATAGCCTTAGCTTTTTCAATTTGCCATTTCCATTGCCCAAGCAATAGAAATAATGTAAACTTCCCGACCATTCCACCCCATTGCATCACTATTCATGTGCGAATTTTGAATAGCTATATGGGGTTGAATTCAAACCAAACTTTCTTAACGGAATATAATAATTTATGGAACGTACCACCCTTGTTCAGCATATTCGAAAACAGGAAAAAAATAACCCAGAAGCTACCGGTGAATTTACTAATTTAATGACCGAAATTTTGGTGGCTTCAAAAATTATTTCTTTGGAGGTAAACAGCGCAGGGATTGGTGAAAACGTTCTTGGCCTGACCGGAAAAATAAATGTCCAGGGAGAGGAAGTCCAGAAACTGGATGAGTTTTCAGATATCACTTTCACAACACTTATTGGTAAATCAGAAGCTGTTTGTGCGATCACTTCTGAAGAAAAGGAAGACCCTTACATTATCCCTCCCGAAGATAATCCCGGAAAATATATTTTCATGATGGATCCCCTTGATGGTTCCTCTAATATCGATGTAAACGTAAATATCGGAACCATTTTTTCTATTTATCGCAAGAAAAGCGAAGGGGATACCGTAACAGAAGAAGATTTATTGCAAAAAGGTGAAGATCAGGTTGCTGCCGGGTACATAGTTTATGGTTCCAGTACTATCTTCGTTTATACGTCCGGAAATGGTGTTCATGGTTTTACGCTCGATCCTTCATTGGGTGAATTTTTTCTTTCTCACCCTGATCTTAAAATTCCCGAACAAGGATCTACCTATAGTGCCAATGAGGGCAACTGGGGCATTTGGGATGAACCTCAAAAAAACATCGTCTCCTATCTGAAAGAAGACAATCCCAAGTCGGGCAGACCTTATAAATTACGCTACATCGGCTCTCTGGTCGCAGACTTTCATCGTACTTTATTAAAAGGTGGGCTTTTCATGTATCCAAAGGATTCAAAAAGCCCAAAAGGTAAGCTGAGGCTTTCTTTTGAAGCTGCACCTCTTGCCTTCATTGTGGAAAATGCAGGAGGCAAAGCATCTACTGGAGAACAGCGAATTCTGGATATCAAACCTAAAGGAATCCATGACAGACTACCGCTTTTTATCGGCAGTAAAAAAGACGTGGAAATGGCAGAGTCTCATCTTGCTGCTACTGTCAAAAAGGGAGGCTGGTTCAAGTGGTTGAGCGGTTGAGATAATCAAGTGCATCATTTTGCAAATAAACTCTCCTATCCTGACTAATTCTGTACCTCATCAAAAATTATGAAAATACAAAGTATCCGCGGTGTAAAAGATATCCTTCCTGAAGAAATATGGAAATGGCAATGGGTGGAATCTATTGCACATAAAGTTTTTTCACGCTACGGCTTTAATGAAATTCGTGTTCCCATATTTGAAGACACGCGCCTTTTTTCCCGCAGCATCGGAGAAACCACCGACATTGTTGAAAAAGAAATGTACACCTTTGAAGATCGAGGGGGTGATTCTATCACCCTTCGGCCTGAAGGAACAGCATCCGTAGTCAGGGCTTATATCGAGCATAAAATGTATGCATCCCCTTCTGTCATGAAAATGTTCTATATAGGACCCATGTTTCGCTATGAACGTCCTCAGGCGGGAAGATTGAGGCAGTTTTACCAAATTGGGGTAGAGGCAATGGGG
>JAJDBA010000176.1 GCA_029261675.1 Nitrospinaceae bacterium | reverse complement strand
AAAAGAACAAATGGATGAAATTTTTGATAAATCATTTAACGCATACTCATCAATGCTGAAGGCTCTCCATGCTACTCCCAAGTTGGACAGTAAAGCTTTAGAACGAGTCTGTTTCTCTGCTCCTAAAAAGACTGCGGTTGACGAAGATTCAGATTTAGAAGAGATCGTCTAAATAAATTGGCTCTGACCAATACCATTTTAAGTAGGTCAGAAAAAACGCCGTAACCTGCCGACGTAATGACCTGCTCTCCGAAATCTAGTCCTTCCAGACTATCGGGATGCTAGATGCTGCAAGGATTTCCAATTACGAGCCTGGGCATGCCTTATGCAGTAGTTTTATTTTCTGCGAATGACTCGGTTTAGTGATCTCTATTTCCGTTTTGAGGTATTCTTCGCAATATGCCAACATGTTTTGTAAAAGCGATTTGATATCTTTACGATAAGGTGAAGGATCGTCTTTAAGTTCATCATGCAAAATTTTGGTGAGAGTGCCAAAATACAATTCATTTTCTGACGCTACTTCCAATTTGCCGATTAACCACCTGACACACCTGGCTTTTAATACCTGCAATTTCAGAGCTTCCTTAGTGCTGTCGAAAGATTCAATACCGAGTAATTCAAAATCATGAATCTGTTCAAGGCTGTTCTCATCCGTTCCTGGTTGTGTCCAAAAGAAATCCCGAACCCAAATTCCTTCTTCCTCTTTCAAAACTCCCTCCGGCCATTTATCAAAAAAAATCTTGGACTCTTTAAGGTCAATACAAGACTGCATTTTTTTCAGAATTTCTTCATCTAACTCAGTGGAAGACACACAAATATTATCAATAAAAGCTAAGTTTGGCTGGCTAGCGTTTATTTTTATAGAGGCCTCTAAATTTCCTACCCCATATATTTTTAGACCATTATTAGTTAGGTTGGCACTGCCAACGTAGATAATTTCATCATCAATCGCATAAATTTTTGCATGGAGGGAATGCAGACAAGAGACCCTAATACCCTTTTCTAAGGCTGTACTAAGAGCTGAAAGTTGGGAGGAGCCGGAAAGTACATCTGATGGCAACAAGCGACAAATAACTCGCACTTCTATGCAAGGAGGTAACAAATTACAAAACCAGTCAATGGCAGTTTGAGTAATATAAGCAGATATAAAAGCAACGGTCTTTTTTGCATGTGGCAAGGCAAACTCAAGCTTTTGACGTAGCTTGTCACCATCGATTAAATCTTCTTCGTTTTTTATCATTGTCCGTACTATTATTTATATCTTACGATTTTCAATAAGAAATTTCTTAAGATGCGCACCCCATTTTTCACGCATTATCTCTAGGGTATCAGAATCATTATACATCTCATTCTCCGCTCTGATGTAAGCCAGCAGAAGAAGATTTAACGCCTGGGCTTCAGAGCTATGGTCATCATTTGCAATCTTCACATATAAGTCAGTGTAAAAAGGGTGATTTCTGTTAAGCTGTACAACAGCAGTTTCTCCCGCACCCTTCAATGTCATAAACCCTGCGCCTGGCCAGGCGCTAAAGGATATCGCAACCTTTAATTTCTTTAATTCTTTTGCTTTCTCTTCGACTTGATCCTCTGGCAAAGTTGGGTCTTCAGAACGTATCAGGTCTTTAGCATCCTCATCTGTTTCCATGGGCGATTTTGATTCTGCTTCATCTTTGGTTTTGGTTCTTCCTGGGTCACCTTCGAGGATGTCTGATGCTTGTTTTGAGGCTTCACGGCCAGGGGTTTCCCCCTTTTTGCGACCCTTTTCATCTTTCCCGGCCATAGCACCAATTTCCTTGCGCATTCCTTTTAGAAGGTTATATATGTTTTCGCTAAGGATCTTACGCAACTTAAGTTTATAATCGGAAGTAAAAAGCTCTTCATCATATTTTGCGGCCTCTTCACCGGCTAAAAAATCAATGCCCCTAACATTTTGCTTGTTATTAGTAACCCCGAAAAGCTCATCCAAAACAGGCTCGAATCTTACCTCTATCCCCCAATATCGTTCTATTAGTTCAGTGTGATTGAAGTAATTGAATACACCAAAATCGATTTCTCTCCCTGCTCTAACGAAAGAAATTCCAACGTTAGCCCTATAATGATCCCGAATTGGCAAAGTCGCTGTTCCAGTTGCCCATCTACCAATATCCCTACGCATAACACTAGAGTGAATTTCAATTTCCGAAAACTGTCCAGGAGCATACTCGATTCTTTTTGTTATAACTTCTTCGTACTTTTGACTTGTGGCTTCTTTCTCATAGCCAGGGAGGTTGTTAGGTGTCATAAGATATAATGGATCATTCGGTAATAAAGCCATTTCTTTGATATTGTCCCCGGAAATAGAGAGTAGCTTAATATCCGCACGTCTACCGTAAGTATCATCATCATCTAAGAAATGCCTATATATTCGACAAAACCCTTTTTCCATTCGGTTTAAAAGCGTTTCTGGCCGTTTCAGATCTAACCTGTCACAATTTTCCCAAACTACAATCGTTCCTGAATCGCCAACCAAATCCCCAATGGCGTTTTCCACATCTCTAGGAATGAAAGCTTCCATAGTAGGGTTAGTAAATTGTTGATCAGTATTGACAACTTCATCAATATCCATATATGTAGAAAAAATTAAACCATTCTTTTTCCAGGAGTACACGGTCACTTTTTTACACTGACTGATTGATGCTAAAGGAAGGCCAACCCCAAAACGACCAATACCCTCACGCTTGTTTAGCCTTGTACCTTGAGCAAAACCTAGACAAATAGCCAAAACATCGGTACTCATTCCATCACCGTTATCAAAAACAGCCAACTTTTTAACCTGCTTGGTGCTTCGGATACCACTGTGGTCTACTTCTTCAAAGGCAAGAACCCTAATGTGACTGGAGTTTGCTTGAATTGAATTATCTATCAATTCGGCAATAGCCATTGATGTATCTTTGTAACCTGCATCCCTGAAGGAAATAAGACCAGTTTTTGCTGGAAAAATATAATTTCTTGACACATGAGACTCCTATTTTTTCAACGTTAATTCCATTGAAAATAATTAAATGCTTGGGATTCGGATGGAAAATCTCGCAGGTTATCTTCAATATCAATCAGTAAACATTCTTCATTTCCTCCCATTCTTGTACCACGAACCCCTCTGCCTATCATCTGTGAATATAAAACAATTGATGCCGTAGGCCTTGTAATTAAAATAGCGTTTGTATTTGGCGCGTCAAATCCTGTTGTAAGAACCCCAAAATTAATAATGGTTCTAAATTCACCACGTTTGTATTGGTCTATCCATAAACGCCTATCTCGTTCAGCCGTCTCCCCGTCTATTGATCTCGCCATAATGCCCCTTATTCTACATAAATCAGCTAGCATTCTTGCGTGTGCCACAGAACATGCAAATATAATTACAGTATAGCCTTCATCATGAAGTCGGGCTATTTCAGATATAATGAGAGCGTTTCTTTGCTGACTTTCACCGAGTCTTAATAGTGCCGAAAAAGGCAACTCTAAAAATCTTTCCAAATGTTCGAGCTCACGGGGAGTTAGATCGAGCTGAACATCAGTCGGCACTTTCCGACGTTTAATCTTTGCCAGAAAACCATTTTTTTGAAGATAACCAATAGAATCTGGCATGTCTTTATCTTGGTCATCCTGAAGGGTAATTTTAGAATCACCAAAAAACTTCATAAGTTTTTTGTTTTCAATAGGGTCATGTCCTCGACCAGGTGTCGCTGTAAGTCCTAAAATTCTCGTTTTAGTTAGATTAGTAAGTGCCTCAATAGCGTCCTTGTAAGTAGGTGCAATTGCTTTATGCGCCTCATCAATTATTACTATTATGCTTCCCATTTTTAATTGACGAATCAAGTTGTACCGATGTGGATCGGTGCTAGTCCACATCGAATACATACGTTGTAAGGATGCGACGACTATACCGTTGTCATCCATTTTTTCAGGTAAATCAATGCTTCCCCACAAGCGATAAATAGGCAAAGGGTAATCCCCTCGACCTGACCAGACCAAAGATAAAGTCTCTTCAGCTTGAGCACATAATTCTTCTGAATGAGCCAGCCAGATAATATAGCCCTTGCTCTTGCCATAACCTCGCCAGAAATCAACTAACAGTTCGGCAGACGTTTTGGTTTTGCCTGCACCTGTGGGCATGTGAATGAGCAGTTTAGAGCAAGGGGGTGCAATTAAATCTAGTGCGCGGTCTTTGATTCGTTTTTGATATTCGTGTAGCGGGAATGACGGAGTGACGATATCACAAGACTCAATCTTTTTTACTTCTGGCGGTAAGTACATTTCCTCCAAACCTAAACATTCAATCAAGCGTTGTGATTTTGCATTATTCCTACTCCAGGATATTGACTTTTGGCGTAATTCATCATCTACAGGCTTCGTTTTATCATCGAAGTGAATATAGGCTAGATCCCCATCATCAAGGACACTTAAAACAGACTTGCGAATGGATGAAACTTTTAAAATTTGTGAACCGTTTCTTTCTAATAAAAGGTCAACCATACGGCCCTCTGTGATGCTCTCA
>JAJDBA010000175.1 GCA_029261675.1 Nitrospinaceae bacterium | reverse complement strand
TATGTTTATAAAATTGCTAAAAACCTTGCTTTTGATCATTTACGCAGGGAACGCGTTTTTGGAAGATATGCTCTTAATGAAAAATCGGATATTGACAATTTGCGATATGCATCTTCCCCTGAAGCTATCATTGAAAAAGATGAGCGGATAAAAAACCTCTATCAATCCATTAATGAGCTGCCACCCAAATGTCGGAAGGTGTTTATTCTAAGTAAATTCGAAAATTTCACCTATAGCGAAATATCCGAAAAATTAAAGATTTCAGTTAGCGCGGTGGAGAAACATATGATGAAAGGACTTGCACATTGCCGCAATCAGCTAAATAATGCCTACACGAAAGACAAGGATGGGTAATTCAGAATTGATTTATCCTTCCTTTATTGATCCAATAAAAATTCTGGAAGTACCTTGGCAAACCGAAAGAACCCCAGCGATAGAAATGATTCTGAAATTCCGAGGGATCAGGCTCTGGCTTGGTTTGTGAAAATGCGGTCAGATAAAATTGCTCCAGAGCTAGTGGAGCAGTTTGAGATCTGGCTCCGCGCGCATCCCTCTCATAAATTGGAGTATGAAAAGCTTTGCTCTTTGTGGAGTGATCTGGACGAGGTCTCGGACGTTGCAAAATCTAATTTAATTGATGATACGGGCTCTTTGCCTAAGAGGGGACGGTCTAAAAATAGGCCGCTTTTTTTTCCAAAAGTACGGATGGCGCGTGCCCTTGGAGTTGTGTCTTTTTTAGTTGTTTTGTTGTTTCTTGTCCCACTGGACGATTTCCTTCTCATTTTCACCAGCGATTACCAGACGGCTATTGGAGAACAAAAAAAGATTTCTCTGGAAGATGGCTCAACCGTTTTTTTGAATACCAATTCTGCTATTTCTGTTGAATACACCTCGCTATCCAGGCGAATCAGGCTGCAAAAAGGACAGGCTTATTTTCACCCTCAAAAAGACCCTAAGCGTCCTTTTTCAGTTGAAGCAGATGCTGTCACTGCCGTTGCTATCGGAACAGAGTTCGAGGTTCTACTGAAGTCGTCTCAAGTTGCCGTCACCCTATTCGAAGGTTCGCTTCAAGTTTCTGGAACACCTCAAAAAAAAGAATCTCATACTCTAAAACCTGGAGACCGAGTCGTATACACGGAAGATAGTAAAGAAGGTGTTTTTGAAGTTGTTGATTCTCATCAAGCCCGCGCATGGCAAAGAGGCAAACTGATTTTTCAGGATATGCCTCTGCATAAAGTAGTAGATCAAGTGAGTCGGTACCGCCATGGAAAAATTTTTATTGTCGATTCCAAGCTTCGCAACTTGAGTGTGAGTGGTGTGTTTGACATTGATCAGCCACAAAAAATGTTGGATGTGATTGAAAAAACTCTGCCTGTGGAAACAATTGATTTAACTTCTTACCTCATATTATTGAAGTCCCGCCAAGAATAATTTTCTAGAGTCGATACTCTTCTCGAATTCCTATATTCAGGAAGGGTTTTCGGAAGGTGAAGTTCTTCTTAAATTCCTACGTTTGAATTTTAATCTGCAATACCCTTTTAATTTTCTTTGGGAACTGTGAATTAATTGCGTGCGGCATTATTTTATTTTTGCAAGTGAGTGAATTCTCCCATTACTCGTCTTACTAGAGACAGGTATTTACTCTCGGGAGAAAAATAATTATGCGCGTTGTTGATGAGGCAAGATTAAATCTGTATGTGATAAAAAATGTAAGGATGTTTGTTCTTACAGTTTTTTTTGCGACTGTCCTGTTTAATCCTGCCTGGGCCAGTAAGATTCCTTTTGATATTCCTTCACAATCTTTAGATGCGGCTCTGGCTTCTTTTGCGGAAACGAGTGGTGTTCACGTGCTTTACAAAGCAGAATATACACGCGGTGTTGTATCGAATAGAATCCGCGGGAATTATGAACCGTCACAAGCCCTTACGAAAATGATAGAGAAGAAGGCTTTGACTTATAAATTCACCGGCCCCGATTCTCTCACCCTTAAGAAAAAATTATTTGGAAAAACTTCCCTGTCGTTAAAGCCTGTTAAAGATGATGAGGCTAGAGAACGTTATGACTTTCCGAAAAAGAGGTTCTTGCTTGCGGAGAGCGAAGCGGGAAGTCGAAAAATACGCGATTCTGAAACAGAAGAAGGTGATGAAGAGTCGTTTGAACTGAAGGAGGTAAGCGTATTTGAAAGGATAAAACGAAACACCAGCACTCAATATAAAGTCCCAGATGCTAGTACTGCAACGAAAACCAACACGCCCATCATTGAAACACCGATGGCCATTCAAGTTGTGCCGAAATTGGTAATCAGTGATCAGCAAGCGCTTACTCTGGAGGAGTCTTTGAATAATGTGAGTGGTGTTTTCCCCACTCAAGGTTTCGGTCTGGTTGAATCCTTCAATCTCAGAGGATTCAATACGTTCGATTATTATCGCGACGGCGTGAGGTTTCAATCTGCGCTTACACAAACCGGTTCCAGAGAAATGGCAAACCTTGAAAGAATTGAAGTGTTAAAGGGGCCTGCATCCATTTTATTTGGCAGGATAGAACCTGGTGGAATGATTAATTTGGTTACCAAGAAGCCTCAGCAAACTCCTTATTATTCACTGCAACTGCAATCAGGGTCATATGATCTGTTTCGTACGACAATCGATGCTACAGGAAGTCTGGATCAAAAAAACTCGCTCCTGTATCGCTTTAACTTTTCTCATGAAGATAAAGGATCTTTCCGCCAGTTTGTTGATAACGATCATATTTTTTTCGCACCCGTGCTGCAATGGAAGATATCTGATCGAACGCAGTTGACCGTAGAGATGGAATATAAAAAAGGAAAATCGGCACCAGATTTTGGGGTTCCAGCCGTTGATGGCCGTCCGATTGATATTCCCGTAGAGAGAAGCTTGGGTGAGTCTTTCGCCGAGGCAGAGTTTGAAGAGATTATGTTAGGGTTTAATTGGTCGCATGCGCTAAACGATCAATGGGCGGTTAGGCATCGCTTTAATGTCCAATTCACTGATGAAAACGATGATGTGGTCGTGCCCGGAACTCTTCAGGCAGATAACCGGACGCTGACCCGGACTTTTGCTGGGTTCAGGGACAACAAGACTGATACATACACCACCAGCTTGGATCTGATCGGAAAACTCGAAGGGCTTGGAGCCAAGCATACCCTGTTGATAGGCGGAGACTATTATAATTTTAACTCAAGAGGGTTGTTCATTAGTAACGATACCTTTTCTTCAATTGATATATTTAACCCGGTTCATAGTGGCTCGCCTACAAAGAATTCTACATCCATATTTGATTCGGATGAGGAATGGTTTGGGCTTTACTTCCAGGATCAGGCGGAATTGCCCCACAACGTCCATTTGCTGGCAGGGTTTCGCTATGATTTTGCCAAGACTGCATCTGGTTCTAAGACCGAAGCTGAACAAAGTAAAGTCTCACCTCGTTTCGGTTTGCTATGGCGGCCGATTCAAGAGCTTTCTCTGTATAGCAACTATGTAGAAAATTTTGGTGTGCCAAATGCTTCTTCTAGCGGAGTCGATGGTCAACCTCTAAAGGCAGAAATAGCTAATCAATGGGAAGCCGGGATAAAAACAGAGCTATTTGATGGCCGTTTTAGTGCAACCTTGGCTTGGTTTCAGTTGACCAAACAAAATGTAGTTACAGGTCATCCAGACCCTGTGCTGGCAGCTCAAAACATCAGCGTGCAAACAGGTGAGGTGCGGAATCGGGGGATTGAGTTTGATATTACTGGTGAGCTGTTGCCGGGTTGGAAGGTGATTGCCAACTACGCTTATACAGACTCAGAAATTACAAGTGTTAATGATGACACGCTGGGAAATCGATTTCCAAACGTGCCTGAACATGCTGGTAATATCTGGAGTACCTACGCATTTCAAAATAGACCTCTTAACGGTTTGAAATTTGGTGGAGGGATAACGGTTAGAGGGGAACGCGAAGGAAATAAAGAGAACAACTTTCAAATGCCTGGATATACATTAGCCAACTTGATGACCAGTTATGCGATGAAAGCGGGTAAAAGCCGAATCACTACACAGTTGAATGTTAAAAATTTATTTGATAAGAAATATTTTTCAAACAGTATTGGTTTTGGCCGTGGGCGCATCACTGTTGGTGCGCCGCGTACTTTCCTGGGAACCCTGAGGATCGAATATTAAACTCATTGATCTTAAGAGCATCAATAAAGGTAAAGTAGATTATGCGGAGCTTCCTAGTTTTAATGCATCGTTATGTTGGTCTGCTACTGGTTCCGTTTTTGATCATCGTGGGGTTGAGTGGTAGCGTACTTGCTTTTTACAGCGAACTAGATCGCTGGCTCAATCCAACTCTCTTAAAGGTTGTTCCACCGGAATCTGAAGAGAATGCCCCACCTTTTGACCCTTTTGCATTACGGGAAAAGATGGAACGGCTTGAACCCCGTGCGCGAATTGACTGGTTTGATCTTTCCTTTAAGCCAGGGCAAGCGTACCGATTATTTCTGGTTCCCCGGATAAACCCGGAAACAAATCAACCCTTCGAACTGCCGAACAACGAAATACATTTTAATCCCTATAGCGGCGAACAGCTTGGAGAACGAACTTGGGGGCAAGCATCGTTTTCCAAAAAAAACATCATGCCGTTTGTATATCGACTGCACTACACCCTGGCATTTCCAGAGAATATAGCTAGGTTTGGTGTTTATGCCTTGGGTGTGGCATCTCTGTTCTGGTTTTTTGATAGTTTCGTTGGTTTTTACCTAACCTTTCCAGCCAGACAAAAGCAACCCCATCATTCCAGTATAGAAGGCAATGCTCCACTCAAGGGTTTCCGTCGTTTCCTGAAACGTTGGAAACCTGCCTGGCTAATTAAAGGTAGCCGATTTAATTATGACCTGCATAGAGCAGGTGGATTATGGATATGGGGCATGTTGTTGGTGATAGCCTGGTCGGGGGTTGCTTTAAACTTGAAGGAAGTTTATCAGCCTGTCATGAGTACCGTGTTTAACATGCGTGAGTTAAACACATTGCCAGAACTGGATAAACCTATGGAGAAGCCAGGTTTGGACTGGCGAACAGCACATAAAGTTGGACAGCAATATGTGAGGAAAGCAGCCACTCAATATGGATTCACAGTTGATCGCGAAGTGTCTTTATCGATTGATCGGGAGCATGGTGTTTATTCCTACCGAGTCAAAAGTAGCCGAGATGCAGGAATGTATGGAGCCACTGTTGTATTGTTGGATGCTAATACAGGCGAATTAATTTCCCTCACTATGCCCGACACAGATGCTCTAGGTGATGTTATCGATCGCTGGGTCATCTGGCTACATACCGCAAGTGTTTTTGGTCTACCCATGCAAATTCTGATTTGCGCTACCGGGTTAATCGTAGTAATTCTCTCGGTAAGTGGTGTTATTATCTGGCTGAAAAAAAGGTCGCAAAGTAAACCGTAAAAGAATCAAACCAGCGATCTGCTGAATACTATTCCCAATAAAAAAGGACTTATAGCCGAAGCCATAAGTCCTTTTAATTGAAATGGGCCCAAGAGGGTTCGAACCTCTGACCACCCGGTTATGAGCCGGGGGCTCTACCAACTGAGCTATAGGCCCGCACTACAATCAGCTTTCGATAAAACTACGCAACTTTTTACTGCGACTCGGATGGCGTAGTTTACGCAGGGCCTTAGCCTCAATCTGGCGGATTCGTTCGCGGGTAACCGCAAAGTCCTGCCCGACTTCTTCGAGTGTGTGTTCAGAGTCCATTCCTATCCCAAAGCGTTTGCGCAACACACGTTCTTCTCTGGATGCGAGGGTCGACAGAACGCTCAAGGTCTGATCTTTGAGGTCTCTTTTGACCACCGAATCGATAGGTGAGAGGACTTTTTTATCTTCGATGAAATCGCCAAGGTGGCTGTTTTCTTCTTCACCAATAGGTGTTTCCAGTGAAATTGGCTCTTTGGCAATTTTAAGTACCTTGCGAACCTTGTCGACGGGCAGGCTCATTTTGACGGCGATCTCGTCCGGGGTCGGTTCTCTTCCCAGTTCTTGAACGAGATGTCGAGATACCCGAATGAGCTTGTTAATCGTTTCGATCATATGCACAGGAATACGGATGGTTCTTGCCTGATCGGCAATAGCCCTTGTGATAGCTTGTCGAATCCACCATGTGGCGTAAGTTGAAAATTTATACCCACGCTGGTATTCAAATTTATCAACAGCCTTCATAAGGCCGATGTTGCCTTCCTGAATCAGATCCAGAAACTGTAGTCCGCGGCTGGTGTATTTTTTAGCGATACTGACTACCAGACGTAGATTCGCTTCTGCCAGTTCACGTTTTGCTGTTTTTTCTTTTACCCTTCCACGAGCAATCGAGCGAACGGTTGCCAGCAAGCTGTCTTTAGTGGTTTGCGTGTCTTTCTCAATTTTTTTGATTTTGCGCCGACCTCCCTGAATCTGCTTAATGAAAGCATCATACTGGGCTCGGGTTACCACTTTGCCTACGGGCAGTTTTACGCTTTTTTGTTTGGTCCAGTTTTTAGCGAGTTTTTTTACCCCGGCAAGTGACATTTTCAGTTGCTTTTCGATCATGCGTTCCTGTTTACCTGCTTCCCGGAACTCGGCGGCGATGCCGTAGATTTTTTCAATGGTTTCATCCATTACATCGTTAGAAAGTCCGAGGCTGGAAATCATTTTTTCCACTACTTTTTGCTGCTTTTGCGCTTGATCGGTGTTTTTTTCGAGCATTTTTTCGGACAACTTACCACCTTCAATTTTGTCGCGTAACTTTTCCAGTTTTGTGGACTCGACTTTGAGTGCTTTTACACGTTTCTGAAGGTTTTTAATTTCCTTTTTCTCCATTGCTTCTTTACCCTCTTCGGGTTCAGTTGCCTGGATGATTTTGAAAATCTGAACTTCCCCATTTTTAACCTGATCGGTCAGGGCTATGAACTCGCGAATGGTAAGCCCGCAATTGGCAACCGCTCCAAGAACTTCATCTTGACCGGCTTCAATTCGTTTCGCAATTTCCACTTCTCCTTTTCGAGTGAGAAGGGAAATAGTACCCATTTCACGTAGGTATAATCGGACGGGATCATCAATAGAAACGGAATCGGCCTTGACTGCTGCCACATCATCAGCACCTTCTTTTTTATCTCCCTTAGCGGCGGCAATTTTTTCTCCTTTTGTAGAGGTATCAACGATGGCGATTTCGTTTTCAGCGAAAAGGGCCATGAGATCGTCAATTTGCTCTGGGGTGACGACATCGGAAGGTAAGACATCGTTGACCTCCTCGTAAGTCAGGTAACCTTTTTCTTTGCCTTGTGAAACCAATTGATTGATTTCAGAAACATGAGTCAATTTTTCCATTGTGGCCATCTGGACAATTTCTCCTCTTACGCTAAGCGGTTGTTGATTAATAAAATGGTATTAATGGGTTAAAGCTAATTGCATTTCACGAAGCTTGTTTTGAAGTTCGCGCGACTTTTCAACCTGGCCGGCCATTTCAGCTTCGTTTCTTTGCTGTTTGACAATTTTCATTTTCGATTTGATGTGAACGTTATTGAACTTAGTGACACAATCCGAAACGGTTTTTTCAGGAGAGTCAAACTCAATAGGTTCGAGTCCGAACTGAGTTAATAGACTCCGGATCTCCGGATCATCGGTTTGATCGATGAGCTTGTCGATTTCAATACCTTCATCGTCCGTTTGCGAGCAGGTTATCGCGATAGATCTTAGTGCCGGATTCGAAAAGTCCTCCGGATTAATCGCTTGAAGAACCTTTTGGGCAGTTTCTTTATCGGAAAGAATCAATTGAACTAAATATTTTTCTGTATGTAAAATCGAACTCTTTCCCGTTTCCGAAGCTTCAACCATCGACTGATTCTGAGAGAATGACTTTTTCAATTCGCCTAGAAATGATGCATCGTCAGTCTTTGCGGTTGATGAAAAATATTCAATCAAACCGTTTCGCTCTACCAGATTTTGCACTTTCTTAAGCATAGGAACCACTTGGTTGGCCATTTCCACCCGTTCAGAGGGTGAACTGCCATTTTTCCCTGCAACAACCCCATCAATATAAGATTCCAAATAAGGCTTTGCGGTTTTAATTTTTTCGAGAAATTTTTCGGCTCCATTTTCCTGAATATACGAATCCGGGTCTTGCCCTTCCGGTAGAAAGACGGTTTTTACCTGGAGTCCTTTTTCGTGGAGAACATCGAACCCTTTATCGGCGGCAGCCCGACCCGCATTGTCCG
>JAJDBA010000174.1 GCA_029261675.1 Nitrospinaceae bacterium | reverse complement strand
TACCTGCTACTCCAGTGAACGCTTGGATAATCGGCAAAAAAGAACCACTTGCCAACTCAGGTGCTTCATCAACTTTGGTGTAAATTATATCTGGTTGTTCGGACATCGGTTTTGACCTCCATAAAAAAAGTAAAAAAGTATATTTTTGGCTGTTTTTTTATTCAACAGGAATATTTCATATAAATTCAAAAATTCATTTCATTATTGAGATTTTCTAGCTAGCTAATACAGTCGGCAAAACCTAACTTTTCTTGCCGACAGATTGTACAAGGCACTCTCCATTCCCGGAAACCCATAAAGTCAGGGCTATCTCTGCATAATTAGAGCTATTCACTAAAATCTTCCTAAGCAAAAAGAAGGCTGAGCAGGGGTGGTGGAGGGAGGCCATCCCTGCCACTCAAGGCCTCCCACAAAAAAGACCTCGCTTTTAAGTTTTATATTTTAAAACTAACAAATAAATAGTATTCTAAATATAGAACTTTTAAAAATCGATAATTTATCACAAGTGAATTGATTTAATCAAATTAAAGAGACCAAACTATGGACTGGCTAAACTATCACCACTTATTTTATTTTTGGACTACGGCTAAAGAAGGAAGCATCAATAAAGCTTCAAAAAAACTTGGAATTGGTCAACCCACCATCAGCACATTAATAAAAACTTTGGAAGAGTCATTAGAGCAAAACCTGTTTGACCGAAAAAACCGATCTCTGGTTCTTACAGAGGTAGGGAAAGTGGTTTTTGATTATGCCAGCCAAATATTCGCATTAGGAAATGAACTATTAGAGGTGGTGAAAGATGGAACCTTTTCACAAAGAGTTCATGTCCAATTCGGAGTCCTAGACAGCGTTCCAAAGCACCTTGTACAGTCATTGATTCTTGCTGCACAAAAAGCAGGCCCCTGTCTAATCTCTATTTTAGAGGGTGAAGAAGAATATCTATTTCGAGAGCTCCAGGCTCACCGTGTAGATTTAGTGATTTCAAATTTTCCTCCATCAATAGGGGATAAAAAACAATTTTTCTCCAGATTTTTAGCAAAACATTCTGTTGCAATTTATGGGGCAAAAAAATTTCAACCTTTGAAACGTAAGTTCCCATTTTCTCTCCAAGGCCAACCTGTCATCATGCCATCTCTGCATAGCAAATTTCGCCACGATCTAAATCACTTTTTTAGAACCAATAATATAAATGTGGATACCATTATTGAAACCCAAGATACTAGTATTCAGAAATTGCTAGGTATTCAGGGTATGGGGTTGGTACCCCTTCCTGAATTTGCTGGAGCAGAACTAGTAAAAGAAAAAAAGCTCTTTAAGCTTGGGACACTCCAAAAAGTTACGGAGGATTTTTGGCTAGTCTCAAGTCCTAGAAAATTTCAAAATCCTATCGCCCGGAATTTAATGGAAAACTTCAACTGGAAAGCTTAATTTCTAACTCTCCCAAAGTTAGTGCTGCAGACGTTGAACCGCATATGTGTACAGGAAATATCGGGGTGCTCCCCTACGATGAAAGATTAATCGCAGAGAGTCGGAGGTTCGAATCCGTCACTCAAAGAGTGCTCATCTCGACCAAGTAAAAAAGGACCTGACGTACTTAAATTCTTTCGTCTGGGAATGTTTTTCGGTACCACGCTACAGTCTGTGGGTATACGCTATCATCGTCTGCTATATCGTAATCTAATTCATCGCCCAAAATAGCCTGCGCCATGAGCGCCCTTTCTCTAAGAGGGATGGCACTTATAGCCAACCTTGTATTTACTTTTTCCATTATCTCATCAAACTTCTTCGGGTCAGTCAGTTCTTCCGGTCTACTCATCAAACAAGTCTCCTCCCTACCTTGCGAAAAATAATCACGCGGCGTGTTTTTAATCGTCTTGCAATTTTGACCTACCCATTTTTGTCACTCAACATAACATGGATCAACAGGTAGCTCATCGTGCCATAGCCCTGATCATTAAACAATACTTTCATTTTTGGGAAAAATCAGGGTCTCTACCCAGCCCCTTACTCAATTGCCATCAATCTTTATATAATGAAATTCAAAAGGTCGCAGGTTTGATCCCTGCCAGCTCCACGGTATAATGACACGTGAAAAAAATTTGTGTATTGTGCTTCTTATATTTGTTGAGGTGATGTGAAATAATGTTAAAACCTTATATATGAGTACTATACCAGAGAAGCCTCTTTCCCTAGAAGATCGTGACCAGGTTCGGCAAATTGTATTGAAAGCCAGTGAGCCTATTGCGCCGTTTTGGCCCATGCGAACCATGGTCGCGCAGAACCCCATTCATGGATTAGAATATCTACCGTTTGATCAGGCTGTTCGAAAAGGTAAAGACCTCCTTGGTGGAGACGGGTATCTCTCAAATCAGGAGTATCGTCAATTTTACCAAAATGGACGTATTACCCAAGAAGGTTTTGAGCGCGCTTTTTTTAGAGTTGGACCACGCGTAGATGGGCAAGATTTCATTGAAATTGGAAGCCGAAAAGTTACCTCAAAAGATATTTGGCATCTACACGTACTTTTTGGTTTCGAGAAATTACCACTACCTCTCTTGGAATGGGAGTTGAGCGGTGGTGGAGCTACAAAACAATTTCGGCAAGATCTCTCCGAGAAATCCCAGAAAAAAATTATTGAACAAACCGAGCAATCTCAGGGCTGTCTAGAAGAGGCCTACCTGAAGAATCTATGGAAGAGTGTGTTATCCACTTTGGAACAATCTGATCCTGGTAGTTCATCTCAAACATCTGAGGATTCGCAATCACCCATTTCTTTGCCGCCTCAACGGACCATCAGCGATTGGGTCGATGATTTGACTGAGGGTGGAATGGTCGATCAAATCAACAATCAAATCATTAAATGGGTGGCAGCGTTTCTTGATGAAGGATTAGCCGACTGGGATATGCCTGACCGAGAAGATGGTTTCTATCAAG
>JAJDBA010000173.1 GCA_029261675.1 Nitrospinaceae bacterium | reverse complement strand
CCTGATCGATCATATTGCCAACAATACACATGCCGTTTAACACGCCAAGACATGCATTAGAAACATCGAATACAAAGGATTCTTCAGGAAGTTCCAAGCGATGATGAACTATAGATGCAGTAGAAGGTTCTAAAAAATCTCTACATACAGAAGCGGAAATAAGGCAGCCAATTTTCTTTGCATCGATACCAGAGTTCTCTATTGCCTTTTTTCCCGCAATAGCAGCAACCTCACTTGGGAAAGTACCTTCATCCCAAAACCGACGTTCTTCTATTCCACTCATCAACTCCAAACGACCTGAGGGAAGTTTCAGTCTTTCATAAATAGGAGCAAGCCGAGTTTCAAGCTCACTGGACGTAATACGGTTTTCTGGTAAGTGATACCCTAAACCTTCAATGCAAACATTTTCAAACAGCATCTTTATCAGGTTCCACCTTATTTTCATCTTCAAGATCAATGAACTGCATATTGTAATACTTCTGATAGAGCCCACTACTCGCCAGCAGTGACTGATGAGTGCCCGACTCTACAATTTTACCGTCATCCATTACAAGAATTCGATTGGCGTGCTTGATGGTGGACAAACGATGCGCTATTACAAATGACGTCCGATGTTCCATCAGGTTATGTAGCGCATCTTGAACTAGTTTTTCTGATTCGGAATCAAGCGCAGAGGTTGCTTCATCTAAAATCAGAATCGGGGCATTTCTAAGGATCGCACGCGCAATGGCAATTCTCTGTTTTTGTCCACCTGAAAGTTTTACACCTCTCTCGCCAATCAGAGTTTCATAACCCTCTTCTATCTTTTCTACAAAATAGTCGACATGTGCAGCCTTAGCCGCATCCATAATTTCCTCTCGAGTCGAATCACCTTCTTTACCAAAAGCGATATTATTGAGGATAGTATCATTAAACAAAAATGTCTCTTGAGTTACGAGAGCAAGATGACTTCTAAGGGAAGAAAGCTTGAAGTTTCGTATATCTTCACCATCTATTAAAATTTTCCCTGAAGTCGTTTCATAAAATCGAAAAAGCAAATCTACCAGAGTCGTTTTTCCAGCACCACTCATGCCAACAATTGCTATGACTTCTGATTTATTAACCGTCAAATTTATTTTATCTAAAACCATTTTGGCGCGAGAAGGATAGCGAAAGCATACATCTTGAAACTCAATTTTTCCTTTGAAATCGATCAGTTCTTTTTGACCTTCGCGCACTTTTTCTTCTGGCAGATCAAGAATCTCAAACACACGTTCAGCACCTGCGAGAGAAGTTTGAACACTTGCAATAATTTTAAAAAGAATTCGAATCGGCGTGTACATCATGAATAAAGCCACGATGAAGGCCAAAAAAGTTCCCTGACTTATTTCACCATTCAAAACCTGAGAACCACCGTACCAAAGAATGAATGCAGAACTAGCAACACCTAAAACTTCAAGAAAGGGTGATGTCATCTCGACATATTTCACATTCTTTTTCATTATTTTCAGGTAATCATCGTTGTAATTTTGGAATTTTTTTAATTCGCGCGGTTCCAAGCCAAAGGCTCGGACAACCTTTACTCCTGAAAAAGATTCCAACACCGTTGCATTGATATTTCCAAGTATTTCCTGGCCTTTATGACTGAACTTTTTGAGTTTTCTTCCAATATTGGATACAGGAAAGATCATCACCGGAAAAACAATGAGAGCCATTAACGCCCAGTCCCATTTCAAGTAAAACACCCATACCATAAGGCCTATCAAAGTAACGCTATTCTGAAGAAACTCTTTCAGCAAGCGAGTCACCGTTGACTGCATGATAGCCACATCATTATTTATTCTAGAAATGAGTTTCCCGGTTTCATTTTCCTCAAAAAAACCGAAGGGTAAACGATGAATATGGGCAAATAATTTTTCTCTAAACTGAACAACCAACTCCCATGATATTCCAAACATGATAAGGTTTTGTGCGTACATCAGGACCGCCTTTAGGAGGTACAGCGCAACCAACGCAAGAGGAATAACCTTCAGCATAAAATAATCTTTTTCAGTAAAAATACTATCAAAAGTCTTTTGAATGATGGGTACAGGCGAGGTTGCAATAATCCCAACAATGATGGAGAAGAAGATGGCGAGGTATAGCCTCGACATATAGGGCATTACATAGAAAAAAAGCCGTTTAAATAACTGGAAAGACATACACAGAAAGGAAATTGATTTACTAAGAGAAAAGCCCCTGATATTGAATAGAATTCAATATACAGGGGCTTATTTTTTTATAGAAATGAAAAACTCAATTATGCCTTTACTTCTTTTTGAGGAAGGAAGTCGTCTAAGCCTGCGCCATTCTTAATGGCATCTTCCATCAGTTTCACAGACTCCCTGATTCCTTCTTCACAGACATCAAGTGAAATATCTTTGATATCATTTTGAGAACACCAAGCCATCACTCGGTTTTGAGTGTTGTCCCTCATAAACCCTTTAGGAACACGCTCCAACCGTTCTAAAGCTTCAGGTGACCAGTTGAAATCTTTCGCATCTAAAGAGGCTCCCAAGCTTAGAATATCCCCTGGAATACCTTCGCTTGCCCCGTTGCCATTGCCGTTATCCTTGACGATCTTTTCATTGAGAATTTTGTCTAGGAAGGCAGCCGTAACCTTATTGACTTTCTGCACACGAGCATTCTTTTCAACACGAGCATGGGCTTTTCTTCTCAAATGACCTTGTGGGAAACTATTAAGACGATCCAAAGCTTCCTGAGTCCAAGACACTTGAACACCATCAGGCAAAGTAGTGAATGTAGTAGAATTCTTAGCCTCTGCTTCCGATGCCTCAAACTCTTCCTTGTTAACAGGAAGCAAGCGTTCTGCCCCTGCATTACAAACAGTACATTTGACAACATCCCCTTTATA
The DNA here is from genome assembly GCA_029261675.1 of Nitrospinaceae bacterium. Lineage (GTDB taxonomy): Bacteria > Nitrospinota > Nitrospinia > Nitrospinales > VA-1 > UBA8687. Next base: position 45,258 of record JAJDBA010000173.1, on the reverse strand, counting down.
GAAAGTATTACAACTGGTACATTTCAGAGTAATCTCTTCAGGGGGCTTACCAGCATGAGCTTCGGCCATTTCTTCTTTCAACATACCGAGACCTTCCGGATTGTTGGGGTCCATACCCTCATTTTTCATTCTCTCGCCGATAGCAGACATTGCCTGCATAGCACCCGCAGGAAGAATTTCCTGAACGGCTTCAGTGATAACACTAGAAGTAATCATGCTGTGTCCGCGCTCTAAAGAATATCGCAGAATCGCGGAGGTCGCCATTGGGCGTACAAAGCCAGGAATCTTCTTCAATCTTTCTTTAGCTTCTGCAGTCCACTCAATGCTCTCTTCAGCCTGCAAATCTATAGGCGGCTTGAAAACTTTACTGGAAAGCAAGACATTACAAGGGACGAGTCGCAATAAGTTCTCAGCATTACCCCCAATATCCATATCAGGCGCGCTATGAACACCAATGCGTCCTAAAATGAGGAGATAAGGATTTTCTTCGCGAGCATATTGCAGAACTTTTTCGAAAACCTTTCCATCCAGAAGACGAATGGTACATTCCATTTCTTCTTCTTCACAAACTTTCCGGGAAATCTCCAGATGAGCCTGATAAATTTTTGCCAACCCTTTATCAATGATGTCCTCATGAAGTTTTTCCTGTTGCTCAAACTTAAAAACTTTAGAAGCTTCACGGGACAATACACCGGTCAGACTGTTGAACATTGCATAATGAAAGTAAGGATCAAATGTCGAAATGATTTCCAGAGGGCGATTCAACTTTCTCGCCAAATCAATCCCTGTCATCAGACCACCAAAGGATTGACCACTTCCGTCAACTGCGACTACAATTTTTCCACTTGAAGCAACGTCATCATGAATTTCAGGACAATGTTTCACAATCAGCATGTCCTTTTTCGTACGTCTTATTACACGTTCTGCTACAGTGCCGATCAGGCTATCTTTAATAGCGCCTAGCCCTAACGCACCCATTACAACTAGATCGTAGGGAGACTCTTGAATATCTCGTACCAGCTCTGTCCAGTTGCGACCTTCAAGGGATTTCCCCACAAAAGGAATGCCCTTCTCTTTACATTTATCTTTGGGTACATCCAAATAAGAATCGCTGATAACTTCCATGCCTTTGGTGATCAGTTGGTCATGAATGTTTCTTTGTTTTTCGAGTTCTTCTTCATCCTGATATTCTTCAGGCAATCCACTTTCCATTTGTCGGAAACGGACATCATGCATCTTAGCCGCATAAACATGGCTAGCAGTAATAATGGCATCTGAATCCTGAGCTAATTCCATTGCTACGTCTACGCAAGCATTGGAATAATCAGAATTGTCTACAGGTATATAAATATTTTTAAACATGGGGTGGTTCACTCCCTGCCAGAAACTTGGCAAACAAAATATTTGAAAGGGTATTATTCAAAAATCAGGACTTTCTATTGAAATCCTAAATGCTAAGACATAAAAAAGTGCTCTACTTCATAGTAGCGCTGGGAATTTTAGCAAATTTTCTCAACCTGTCAATAACAAACAATAATGTTGTAATAATGGGTCTTTCGTACCTTTTCTAAGGACTAAAAGTAATCCTTATTTTAACAACAACTTCAGCTCAATTATAAAGCTAGTTTTTTACCAACACAAAGCCAATGGCCAGCCAATTTATATAATAAAAAACTTTAACTAGTTAACTCTAAACCATTAAGTTAAAAGAATTTTAAATAAATATTAAATTTATATAACTTGCCTTTGCCTGAAGAGTTTTTTTTCGCTACAATGCTCACCGCATTAAAACAATGTTCTTTATACGGGACAGAAATTGCAACCACAAAAATATCCAGATACAAACAATACACTATAACATCCCAGGCTCAAACCTGTAACGATCCATCAGGAGAATAAATGCTTTTCAATAATAAAGAAGAAATCAGTCAGGCTCTGCAAGGTATCGCGACACAAGATAATGGCGATCTAGTAATAAATAACGCCGATAAGTTGCGCGAAAATATTCTCGACAAACTGGTCCTCAACGCCGCGACCAACCCTTCCGCAGAGATAAAAGGGTTGAGTCGGTTCATTATCAAATCTGCTGCTTTGGAGTTGGGGATAGTCAACTCTTCAATACAAGGGCTATATGAAGCACGGGGACGCGGGGAAATAAAAGGATTCACCGTACCTGCCTTGAATATTCGCGGTCTGCCTTACGAGCTTTGCCGTGCTATTTTTCGCACCGCCATAAAAACCGATGCAGGAGCATTCATTTTTGAGCTGGCCAAATCTGAAATGAATTATACCTTCCAAAAACCACAAGAGCTTTCCGCAGTTATACTCGCGGCAGCTATTAAGGAAGGTTACAAAGGCCCCGTTTTTATTCAGGGCGATCACTTTCAAGTCAACGCAAAAAACTATGCGCAAGATAAAGACAAGGAAATAGCCGGATTAAAAACCCTCATCGAAGACGGCATTGCGGGTGGATTTTATAATATAGATATCGATACATCCACTCTAGTGGATCTCAGTAAGCCCAATGTGGTCGAACAACAAAGAGCCAATTTCGAAGTCGGAGTCGAACTCACGAAATATGTACGCGAATTGGAACCTGCTGGAATTACGATTTCCGTAGGTGGTGAAATCGGTGAAGTGGGAAAAGAAAATAGTAACGAGAAAGAACTACGCGCCTACCTCGACAACTTTAACGAGTTACTGGAAAAAGAAAAAGCAGGCGCGGTAGGAATCAGCAAAATTTCCATTCAGACTGGAACATCGCATGGCGGTGTTCCTCTCCCAGATGGCACAGTCGCTGATGTAAATCTCGATTTTGATACGCTTGAAAGCTTATCGCGGATTTCACGCGAAAGCTATGGGCTAGCGGGAGCTGTGCAACATGGTGCATCCACCCTACCCCAAAACCTTTTCCATAAATTCCCCGAATTGGAAACGGCAGAGATTCATCTGGCCACAGATTTTCAAAATATGATCTATGGCAGCAGTCTCTTCCCAAACGATTTTAAAGAAGAAATTTACACCCACCTTCGAAAAAAATTCGCCGCTGAGAAAAAAGATGGCGAAACCGATGAGCAGTTCATCTATAAAACCCGCAAAAAAGGTTTCGGCGAATTCAAATCAGAGTTTTGGAATTTGTCTAAAGAAATTCGCGAGGGCATTGGCAAAGAACTGGAAAGTAAAACAGATTTCCTGTTCGATAAACTGGCTGTAAAAAACACCCGAGCCGATGTGGTAAAAACCGTAAAGCAAAACCCTATCTATCCCGATCTGCAAACAGAGATCAACGCTTGTAGCTAGGCGTTGGATCAACCGGCCACCACTTTCTCTGGCTAGCAATAATATATTATCGATTTATCATAAATTTTTCAGTCAGACGCTCGGTGCTAAAACTTTATCTACTTCCTTCAAAAACTTAGGTACATTAATTGGCTTAGTGATGTAGGAATTGAATCCCATATCCAGGGCTCTTTTTATATCCCCATCCATCGCATCTGCTGTCAAAGCAATAATCGGAATGTCTTTAGTCACATTGAGAGCTTGAAGCTTTTTAAAAGCTGTAAGACCATCCATCCCTGGCAAATGAATATCCATTAAAATCAAATCAGGGATGTGGATCTCAGCTATTTTGATACCATCTAAAGCATTGGGTGCCGATAATAATTCTATATGCGGTCTGCTCACCAAAATTTGATTCACCAACTCCACGTTTGCAGGAATATCTTCAATGTACAAAACTTGCTTTTTACCATCAATGATCGAAGAAGCGAAAGAAGAGTCCGAAGGTGATTCAATCTCTAATGGCACAGGTGCTTTATCTGAAACAGGAACATCAATATAAAAAACACTGCCTTCGCCATAAACACTTTCGAAGCCTATGGTTCCTCCCATCAACTCTATGAGCTGTTTCGATATGGTCAAGCCAATACCAGTCCCTTCAATCTTCTCAGCCTTTATATCCAAGCGTTCAAAAGGTTTAAAGAGTCTGCCTTGCTTGTCTTCAGGAATTCCATTCCCTGTATCCTTTATCCCTAAACGCATCCTGCCATCATCCTGTTCTTTAAAAGAAACAATCACAGACCCTCTAGGTTTATTGTATTTGATTGCATTGGAAATCAAGTTCAAAACAATCTGTTTAAATCGAAGCGGATCGACCTCAACAAAACAACTCTTTGTCGAAATTGCTTCGTACCTCAGAGATATGTTCATTTCATTCGCAAGTGACTGCGAAATAGAAACTACATTATCCACAATGAGAACGATATCAACCCGTTCTGTGGACAATTTTATATTGCCAGATTCAATTTTCGAAAGATCCAGCACTTCATCAATAAGCATCAAGAGATGACTACCTGCTGATAAGACATTTTCTATATTCGCTTGCTGGTAATCGGCTAGGGGAGCTTTTTTATCCATTTGTAAAAGTTGCGTGAACCCTAAAATAGAGTTCATAGGAGTACGTAGTTCATGACTCATTCGCGCCAAGAATTCAGATTTGGCCCGGTTGGCATTTTCTGCAGAAATTTTGCTCTCTTTTAAATTCGCTTCATTTTCCCAACGCTCAATCAGTCGGCCCGTTTGCAGGCCTATATTTTTCATTATATCCAAAAGACGTAAATCAAGATTAGCCGGGCTTGCAGAGTAAAACTCAAGGACAGCTACCACTGAACCTTTTATCATCACCGGAAAAGCAAAAGCTCCTTTTACGCCAATATCCTCAGCCATTTTTGCTCGCGAAAAATTTGAATCGCGAGTCACATCTTCTATCCATAACGGTTCGCGACTCTCGCAAACACGCCCCGGCAGCCCTTCACCTATATTAAGGTTCACCTTTTCCGTAATATCTTTGAAGGTTTGAAAGCGGTCAGGATCATCCATATACCATAAGTCGGTGGAAAGGAGCGGTTCAGCACGATCCCTTTCAGCCAGGTATAAATGCCCCACCGGCCAATGAGTGAGTTTACATATGCTCTCTAAACAAGTTTTCATAGCCTCTTCAAAGCTGTTAGACTCGTTTGCGGCAATGGCAACCGAATGAAGCATTTTGATATAATTGGCTTTATTTTGAAGCCTTTCTTCGATCAGCTTACGCTCAGAAATATCTCGAACGACCCCGGTAACAAATTGTTCGTGTTCCAAATTTGTTACACTTATCCCTAGATCCATAGGAAACTCTGTTCCATCCTTGCGTCTTCCAACCACTTCCCGAACGACACCAATTATTGTCGATTTTCCGGTACGGAAATATTTTTCCAGATATCCATCGTGCTCTTCTGCATAAGGTGACGGCATGAGCATAGATACATTCTCACCAACGACTTCCTCTGAAGAGTATCCAAATATTCTTTCTGCTCCCGGGTTGTAAGTCTCTACAATCCCAAAAGGGGTAATGGTAATTATGCCGTCCAACACATTTTCCAATATTGTCTTGACTCGAATGTCGGAGGTTCTTTTTTTTACCTCCAATATTTTAAATTCGGCATCCTTTTTCAATTCCCAAAATCGCTTGAACCAATAAACTGCCGTCATCGTTACAAGTAGAGCAAATAGCAGAAGAAAAAATTTACGAAGGTTGTTCAAAGGCCGCAAAGCTTCACTAACATCCATTTCTGTGGCGATTCCAAATCCATATTCACCCAGCCATGCCCAAGCCCCTACTACAGGCACGCCTCGATAATCGTTATACCCATCTACATGGTAACCCGACTCGCCGGAAAGGGCGCTTTTCGCCATTAGAGTCAAAGGTTGTTGTTCGCGCGGAACAGACGGGCGATATCCATCCAATAGATTCCCTTGAGGATCACGAATGTCAACATTGAGAATTGACTGGGCATCAGGTACATTAGGGAGAAGGCCAACTGTTTTTAGACTATCTAAAAAACGGCTTTTAGAAATCATTTTCCCTTTACGATTAAAGGCATAGGTTTCGCCAGTATCTCCCGCTCGGGCAATCTGCATCACACGAGTGAAATCAAGCCAAGGTTTGATCCTAAAAGACAACACCGCGATAACATTTCCATCATCATCACGAACAGGGGCGGCGCTAAACATGGTAGATTGCCCATCTTTAAAAACGTTCTTGGCATCCGGCAGTTTAACTACTGCCTTAAAAGGAAGAGATATGATCGGCTTCCCTTTAAGCGCCTGACTTACAAAATCAGAATGGAGACTCACTTGTATTTTCCCCACAGGCTCATCCAAAAGAGCAGCGATTTGATTTCCCTTGGGGTCTATGACAACAAAACCAATATGCTCATGCTCTTGGCTTACCGGTCTCAGAATTTCGCGTAAACCAAGCATATCTGGGGAGGTTTGTAAGACATCTATATTCTGATTGCTCTCATTGAATGTTTTCTTCAGATTGAATATTTTTTCACGAATACGAGGTTCATTGGCCCAAAAATTGACGGCTTGAATTTCCTGCTGGGCCCATATATTCAAGGTCTCTATGTTGGATTGGAGGGATACTTGCAACTGATCCGCTAAACCTGATTTTATTTCCTTTTCAATATTTTTTAATACCCAGGAACCCATTAAAAATAACAACACAATGGAAATAAAAGACCCTACCAATAGCACAAAATTTCCAGAACCAAGCTTATCGTTGCTGAAACTGTTTAATCTCTCTTTCATAAAGTATCCGGTTCTAAAACTTTATCTACTGTTTCCAAAAACTTAGACACATCGATGGGCTTGGTAATGTAGGAATGGAATCCCATATCGAGAGCCTTTTTTATATCGCCATCCATAGCATCTGCTGTCAAAGCGATAACCGGAATGTCTTTAGTCTCATTGAGAGTTTGAAGCTTTTTAAAAGCTGTAAGACCATCCATCTCTGGCAAATGAATATCCATTAAAATCAGATCAGGGATGTGGGTCTCGGCTATTTTGATGCCATCTAAAGCATTAGGTGCCGATAATAATTTTATATAAGGCCTACATATAAATATTTGCCTCACCAACTCCACGTTTGCAGGAATATCTTCAACATATAGAACCTTTTTAACCATCTTTTGGGTCGAAGAGTCAGGAAATGAGTCCGAAGGTATTTCAATCTCCAGTGGCCTAGGTGCTTTATTTGAAATTGGCACGTCTATATAAAAAAGGCTGCCTTCTCCCAACTTGCTATCAAACCCAATCGTTCCATGCATCATTTCTATTAGCTGTTTAGATATAGTCAACCCAATACCGGCACCTTCAATTTGCTCTGCATCTACATCAAAACGCTCAAAGGGTTTGAAGAGTTTATCTATCTTATCTTCAGCAATCCCATGCCCCGTATCTTGAATTCTCAACCGCATTGTTCCACTTTCCTGACTTTTAAAAGAAACTACAACAGATCCATTGGGTTTGTTGTATTTGATCGCATTGGATATTAAGTTCAGAACAACCTGTTTAAATCGAAGCGGGTCGACCGCAACAAAACAATTCTCACATAGATTTTTTTCATATCTTAGAGAGATGTTTTTTTCATTCGCAAGTGATTGGGAAATAGAAATTACGTTATCCACAATAGGAATCATATCCACCGTTTCTATTGCCAAACCTATTTCCCCAGATTCAATTTTCGAAAGATCAAGAATCTCATTGATAAGCATCAACAGATGGTGACCCGCTGACGATACTCTTTCCATATTTTTATTTTGGTAATCGGCTAAGGGGTTTTTATGATCCATTTGCAATAATTGAGTAAACCCAAGAATAGCGTTCATAGGCGTACGTAACTCATGGCTCATTTTTGCCAGAAATTCGGATTTAATCTGACTGGCTTTTTCGGCTTCTTCTTTAGCTTGCATCAACTCCTCAGTTCTCTTTTCAACTCTGTCTTCCAATTCCAATTGGTTTTCCAGAACTTTCTTTTCATTTTCTATATTCTCTATGGCAACACCAACCAAATACGCCATAGACTTAATTACCTCTAACTCCTCCTGTTTTGGTATTTTTGTAGAGCTATAGTAAACCGCAAAGGTTCCCAAAACCTGATTCCCACCCCCCCAAACAGGGCAAGACCAACACGATAGCAACCCGTATGATAGGGCAACATCTCTAGCCACAGCCCATAAAGGGTCTGTTGCAATACTTTCAACAATAACTATTTCTCCTTCATAAACAGCGGTCCCACATGACCCCATAGAGGGACCAATTTTTGTACCATTTATATAATTAAGATACTCCTCAGGCAAACTAGGCGAAGAACAATTATAGAGACGTTGCTTTTCTTTATTGAACAAAAGAATCGAGCATTTTGCGCCAATAAATACTTCTTCAAAACCTTTTGCCAAAACATCCAATATTTCCTTAAGCGAATATCCTTTTGCAAGTCTACCAAGTGCATCTTTTTGAATATTCAACAATGACTCTGCCTGCCCCATTTCTTTCAGAACTTTTTTCTTTTCAAGAACTTCATTTAAAAGGGATTGGTTTTTTTCGGTAAGTTCTTTTGAACCCAAATCCATCGCATGCGCCAGCAATTCATGGTCTGAATCCATTTCCTGGTAAGTTTCATCCACTGAATTAATAAAATTTTGAATGGATGAAGAATTCAAATCACAAGAGCTTAAATGTTTTTTTATTTGCCGCTTCAGCAATCTATGCATAACAAAACTTCAGTAAAGTTTGAGCCTCTAAAAAAAAAATCACACTCAGATGACCATTTCGAGTACAACAAGATTTATGCGACATGCGCTTAAATAAGTTTTGCTTGTTGATTTAACACACCATCTATTACCTTCAAAAATTTGGACACATCAATGGGCTTGGTAGTATAGGAATGGAATCCCATATCCAGAGCTCTTTTTATATCTCCATCCATCGCATCTGCTGTCAAAGCAATAATCGGAATGTCTTTAGTTACATTGAGAGCTTGAAGCTTTTTAAAAGCTGTAAGGCCATCCATCCCTGGCAAATGAATATCCATTAAAATCAAATCAGGGATGTGGGTCTCGGCTATTTTGATGCCATCTAAAGCATTGGGTGCCGATAACAATTCTATATGAGATCTGCTCGTCAAAATTTGCTTCACCAAGACTATATTGGCTGGAATATCTTCTATATAGAGAACCGTTTTTTTAAGGTTTGTTTCTACGGAGGCAGAGATTGAATCTGCGGGTATTTCAATCTCCAGAGACGCAGGTTTTTTATCTGAAACTGGAACGTCAATATAAAAAAAACTGCCCTCCCCTATCACACTTTCAAAGCCTATAATTCCGCCCATAGATTCAATGAGTTTTTTGGAAATAGTCAGTCCAATGCCAGTGCCCTCAATTTGTTCTACATCCACATCAAAACGCTCAAAGGGTTGGAAGAGCTTATCTATCTTATCTTGGGCAATACCATGTCCCGTATCCTGGACTCCTAACCGGACTTTGCCATTCTTCAGTTTTTCATAGGAAATAATTACAGAACCATTAGGTTTATTGTATTTGATTGCATTGGAGATCAGGTTCAAGACAGCTTGCTTGAACCTCAGAGCATCTATATCAACAAAATAACCCTCTTGCGGAAGCCCTGCATACTTTAGAGATATATTTTTCTCATTAGCAAGTGCCTGTGAAATAGAAAATACATTATCAACAATAGGAACTATATCCAGCGTTTCTATTGTTAAATCCAATTTCCCAGATTCAACTGTAGAAAGATCGAGCACTTCATTGATGAGATTCAAAAGATGCTTCCCTGCTGAAGATACCCTCTCCATGTTTTCCTTTTGGTATTCGGCTAAAGGATTCCTTTGATCTATCTGCAAAAGCTGTGTGAAACCCAGGATAGCGTTCATAGGAGTGCGTAATTCGTGACTCATTCTCGCCAAAAATTCGGATTTGGAATAGTTAGCCATTTCAGCTTCTTCTTTTGCACTGAGGGCTTCCTTCTTGGCATTTTCCTGATCGGTAATATCCATAGCCATTTCCATCACCAAATCTTTTCCATCCGACCCCTTAAAAGGGGTGCATACCGTCAAATAGGTATATCCATCCATTGAGCTCCAAACACTGGCCTGTTTTTCCTTATTATCAAATACTTTGAAAGGGGAACAAACTTCACAAGGCTCGTCTCTTCTATACATCAAATCAAAACATTTTCTGTCCTCAGGATCACCAAACCGTTCACGGAACATTTTATTAGCGTAAGGGACAGAATAATCTGGTGCCTGCAAATGAAAACAAATGGGCAGGTTATCTAACATATCGAAAAAGTTCTGACGCTCTATGTGTAAAGCCTGACTCGTTGATTTTGAATCTAAACTATAATTTCCATACATGTTGACCCTGTCTTGGTCTTTATTGTAAACCGCATCAAAAACATATTTTTGTTGACCAATGTCAATTTCCAAAGGATTCGACTCCTGAAAATCAAACGTGTCTTTAATAGTATTTTTGAAAACATCAGGAATCGTATCTAACAGCTTACAATTCCAATTAGCCAACGCTTTCTCCGCTGCGAAATTGACATAAACGATGACTCCAGATTTGTCTATTTGGAGAACGGGAAACGGGTTTTTCTCAGGAAATTTTGGTAACGCACTGATTCGGTTTTCAAGTTGTGACTTTGCTTCCACAAGCCTTTGAATCTCTCTTTGCGTTATGGAGACGAGCAATGCCATACCCATTATAAAAAGTGTTACTAGAGAAATTCCGAATGCCAGCATGTCGAAATCTGAAGTAATCTGTAAGGGAGGAATAAAATTTTGTGGAACAGTAAAAACGGTTGCAGCCATTCCGGTATAATGCATACCAAAAACAGCCATACCCATTACCAATGAAGCAATAACTTTTAGTGAAAACCTAGCTCCTTCTTTATTGCCGAAATGAGTGGTCAAACCCATTGCAACAATAGCGGCTAAAATTGCAATCAACGATGAAAGAATAAACAAACCGGGCTTGTAATGCATCGTCCCAGATAACTCCATTGCTGCCATTCCGGTATAATGCATCCCTATCACCCCGCATCCCATCAGCACTCCACCCTTGATGATATTGGCGATTAAAACGGTTTTCCCGGAGTAAACTTGGAAAAACCCAATACCAGAAACAGCGACAGCAATAATAAATGAGAAAAGGGTAGTCCCTAAGTCATAGGTGATGGATAGGGGAATCTTTAAGGCTAGCATGGCGGTAAAATGCATAGACCAGATTCCTCCGCCCATAGTTAAGGCGCATCCACCAATCCAGACATTTCGGGTAGTTCCATGGCTTTCTTTGATTCGAATAGCTAAGTCAAAAGCCGTAAAAGAAGCGAAAGAAGCAACTACGTAAGAGAAAAAAACAAGCCACAGGTTATAAGAGCCCGTTACCTCATTTCCTGTGAAAGCGGTATCAAACATAAAAAGGTACATTCAATATAAATTCTGTAGACAAACTAAGGCATTTTATAGTTTTTATTCGGAAACAGGAACATCAATATAAAAAAGGCTGCCCTCTTGGTAAACACTTTCAAAGCCGATCGTTCCACCCATTGCTTCTATAAATTGTTTTGATATCGTAAGCCCAATACCTGCCCCTTCAATTGTTCCTGTTTCCTCACCTAAGCGCTCAAAGGGTTGAAATATTTTATCCTGCTTATCTTCGGAAATTCCGTAGCCAGTATCTTGCACTCCAATACGTAACCTACCAATCTCTTGCCTTTTAAAAGAAATAAGCACAGAGCCAGTGGGCTTGTTGTATTTGATTGCATTTGAAATCAGGTTCAAGACAGCTTGCTTGAATCGCATAGCATCTATTTCAACAAAACAACTTTCACGCGGAATTTCCTCATACTTCAAGGATATACCTTTTTCATTCGCAAGTGATTGAGAAATAGATATCACGTTATCCACAATGGGAATAATATCTACCCTATCGATAGACAATTGAAAGTTTCCCGTTTCAATCTTCGAAAGATCGAGCACTTCATTGATCAGGTCTAAGAGATGGTTACCCGCCGAATAAACGCTTTCCATATTTTCTTGTTGGTAGTCGGCTAGAGGATTTTTTGTATCCATTTGTAAAAGTTGTGTGAATCCTAAAATGGCATGTATAGGAGTACGTAATTCATGACTCATTTTGGAAAGAAAAATACTTTTGGCACTATTTGCTGATTCTGCCAATTCTTTAGCGGCCACCAATTTCTTGTTAGTCTCTTCTAAACGAGAAGTTCGCTCCTTAACACGATTTTCTAATCTATCATTGGCTAGAATAAGCGCTTCTTCTGCGTGTTTCCGTTGCTTCTCAGATTTACTGATTTTAATGGCATTATTAATTGCGCTCATTAAATAGGTAGGGGTAATGTTATCTTTCACAAGATAGTCCTGCACCCCCAATTTCATTGCCTCAACAGCAATCGTTTCATCACCTTGTCCCGTCAACATAAGAATGGGAAAGGAAGTGTTTTCCAGTTGAGAAAGAAATTCCAAGCCATTCAGGTCGGGCAAACTATAATCAAGCAACATGCAATCTGGTTTTTGCCGACTACAGTATTCCAGGCCCGCTTCCCCAGTTTCAAATTCTAAAATCGAAAAACCATCCTCAGGAAATGCCTTTAAATACTTTTTAAACATTTTCCGATCTATGGCATCATCATCAATCAATAAAAGTTTTAATGGATCATGCATATTAATTACCTTCCGCATATCTTGCGAGGTTTTTATTATATTTCTATCTAATCGACAAATTGATCTTTAATACGAATAATATCTGGCACAACATTTTTGAACTTTTCCACAATTTGAGGATCGAAAGAGATTCCTTTTTGATCTTCAATATATTTGATAGCATCCTCAACTGGCCATGCTCTTTTGTAGGGTCTTTCGGAGGTCAACGCATCAAACACATCGCTTACCGTAGTAATCCTTGCCTCGATAGAAATTTCCTCTCCCTTTAACCCTTTGGGATACCCCGACCCATCCCACTTTTCATGGTGTTCCAAGGCAATCTTGGCGGCCAACTGCATTAATTCCGATGGATCATCAGCGAGAATATGATAGCCAATTTCAGCATGGGTTCTCATGACGCCCCATTCCTCTAAATCATGTTTTCCCGGTTTCAGTAGAATCCCGTCTGGGATGCCAATTTTCCCTACATCGTGCATGGGTGCAGCATTCAGAATCAGGTCGCATTGTTTTTCGTCAAAACCCATATGTTTTGCCAGTAAAGCAGCAACCTTACTCATTCGTAGAACGTGATTACCGGTCTCATTATCGCGATACTCCGCTGCGCGCCCCAACCGTTGGACTACGGATAGTTGAGTTTTATATAACTCCTTCGTACGCTCCTGAACTTTTTCTTCAAGATTAAAATTCTGATGTCTAAGCTTATTTTGGATCAGTCGAACTTCCAGTATATTTTGTATCCGATGTATCACCTCAACAAGATCAAAAGGTTTCAGTAAAAAATCCTTGGCCCCCGCCCGCAGGGCTTTCAAACGAGACTCTCTATCGGTTTGAGCAGTCAGAACTAATACCGGAAGATAGTCTCTTTGCTCCACTTTTTTAAGTTCTTCCATAACCTGAAATCCATTCATATGAGGCATGTTCAAATCCAACAAAACCAGGTCGGGCCAGAAAATTTTATAAATATCGCAAACTTCTCTCGGGTCACAGGTGAAACGAATATTTTCATACCCTGCCATCTCCATAACCTGTTTGATAACTTCAACATTTTTAGGTTCATCGTCCACAATTAAAATTTTCGCATTCAGAAGCTCTACATCGCTAGTTTCGCTTAGGTCATTCGGTTTTGAATCTATTTGCTTGGGTTTTAGGTCTGCCTTGGGGTTTTCTTTCGTCTTGGGGAGTATTTTTTCTAGGATAGGAATAAGACTTGATAGTTTATCTTTTAAAACAAATTCACTTGCACCGGCTTTAATCAATTTCTCCTTAGAAAACATATCAACAGAGCTTGAAACGATAATGATGGGAATATTCGCTCCATGACTTTTTAGGGTTGATATAGCTTCCAACCCATCAAATAGAGTCGTCCTAGAATCCGAAATCACCAAATCCCACTCTTGTTTTTTCAAGGCTAAAATCATCGCATCTTCTGTTTCTACTCTTTCGCATTGAGGCTGGTAACCCCCATCTCGAAGCGCACAGGCCAGCAATAAAGCATCTTCCGTCGATTCTTCAACCATCAATAGACGAAGCACAGTTTGTGTTTCTTTTTGATACGATATTGCATTCATTTCCACTTCTCCTTCAAAGAAAACATTTTTTATGAACGGCACTAACTTTACTAAAGCAATATGCCTGCCAAAATTCACAAACAAAAATAAGCATTATTTTTCAATCACTTGCAATATTGAAGATCCAAAATTGGATGGTTCTTTACCGGAAATTCGTTTTTTGAAATAGGAAGAATAACGATTTTTCGTTATCAGAGTTGATAAGCTTTGTTCTTTGCGAATAAATAACTTTGGAAGGGAGAGCAGATTGAATAAAAATGGTGTCAGGAAGGTACTACCTACTTAAATTAAACACCCATTTTATTAGTAAATATCCAATGAGGTTTTATAACGATTGAATTTAAAAATGCTTAAAAATAGTTTGTCTAATTTAGGAAAAATCCAATGTTTTTTCTGTATCTAGAGTTAACAGCAGAGAGCCGTTGAGCTTATAAACTCCTGGAATCAATTTTCGCGCTATTTCATCTAGTGTTTCAGGCGGGGGCTCCAGAACTTCGTCACCTACTTCCAAAACATCCCCGATTCGGTCCACCAGCAGACTCACCACATCATCATCGGTTCTGACGACAATATTCATGGGGTTTTGGTCCTCGGAAATCTCCTTCATGCCAAGCCTACGTCTCAAATCAATGGCTGTAATGATCTGTCCCCTGAGATTGATCAATCCTCGCACGACAGAAGGCGCCAGTGGAACTTGTGTCATTTCTTGGTATCTAAAAACTTCCTGCACTCGCTCCACCTCTACACCAAAGAACCTATCCCCAAGATAAAATGTGCAAAACTGTTTTTCATCACTCATAATTTTTCCCTAAGGTTATTTCCAAATAAATTCTTCTAATGATTCAAACTCAAAACCTCTTCACAATCTTCAAAAAATGTGGGGTCCATTTTTCGAACAACACCTTCCATATCTATCAAGTCCGTAACTTTATCTTGAACAACCACTGTTCCCAAAATTCCCGCCCGAGAGAACGTGCGTTTTACCAAAATGTTTTCTTCGACAATATCAAGAATTTTATCGACTACAAGAGCCACACTTTTATTTTTCTGGGTAAAAATAACAGCCTGAATTGCTTCCTTTTGCTCTATCTCTTTGAAAGAATCGAAAAACTCTTCAAGACAAATAAGAGGTATAATTTCGCCTCGATATTGAATGACCTTATTCTTTCCTGAACGCTCAATATCTGAACTCTTAAATTCCTCTAAGCGTGCCACCGCAGAAAGTGGAATAGAGCTTCGCCCTTCTTTTCCAACTCTGAATATCAACAAGGTTTCTTTGTTTGAAGCATGGCTGCTTTCAAGGTCTGTGCCACTCGTTTCTTTCGTACTCGTCTCCTGATTTTCACGAATTACTTGTGCTTTTTGAGCAAGACCCATTATGTCGAGGATCAATGCTATCCTCCCGTCTCCCATGATCGTTGCTCCCGAAAAGGCAGAGATTCCCTTCAACTGACTTCCAAGAGGTTTCACCACGATTTCCTCTGAGTCACAAATTTCCTCAACCACCAGACCAAACTGCTTGCCATTCGCGTTTAAAACAACAATATTAGTTGCGGTTTGATCTGTATCATTTTTTGCAACACCAAGCTCATCGTGCAAACTAACAATAGGTAAAAGGTTTCCTCGCAAACGATATACCGGGGTTCCTTGAATCAACTCGATGCTATTTTCAGATTGTTCTTTTTCCAGTCTAACCAACTCCAGCAGGTTTACCTGAGGTATTGCATACTGATTTGCGCCTGTTGAAACGATCAGGGCTGGAATGATTGCCAATGTTAAAGGAATCTTGACCTTCAGAGTTGTGCCTTCTCCCTTAGTTGTATTAATATCAACAGTTCCGCCAATTTTTTCTATATTGGTTTTTACAACATCCATTCCGACACCACGACCCGATACATTAGTAACTTTTTTGGCCGTAGAAAGTCCCGGTAAGAAAATAAGATTAACGGATTCTCGATCATTCATTTTCAAGGCCTGCTCATTTGTGATTAGACCTTTACTCAACGCCTTTTCCTTGAGAATTGACGAATCGATTCCACCACCATCATCCGTGATTTCAATAATGACCTGCCCACCCTCGTGATAGGCTTTTAAATTTAAAGTTCCTTCTTCAGGTTTACCTTGATCTATCCGAATATCAGGTTTTTCTATTCCATGGTCTACTGAATTGCGAATGATATGCGTCAAGGGATCTTTGATTGCCTCTATCAAAGTTTTGTCCAACTCGGTTTCTTTACCTTCTGTTTCAAGACGAATTTTCTTGCCGCATTCCATCGACAAATCGCGAACAATTCTGGGAAACTTACCCCATATACCGCCTATAGGCTGCATCCGGGTTTTCATTACTCCCTCCTGAAGATCAGAGGTCACTAAATTCAAATGTTGAGAGGTTTCCATGAAAGTAGGGTCTTGATGAGTATCGTTGAGCTGCATGATCTGATTTCTAGCTAAAACCAACTCTCCAACCAGGTTCATCAGTTTATCCAACAATTGCACATCGACACGAATGCTCGAGTCTTCCAGCTTACGTTCTTCTTTCTTTCCAGTAGTCGCGGTCTTTTTAACATTTTCATTAGCTGGAATTGGTTTTCCATTTTCGGGCAAGATGTCTACTGCTTCATTTATTTGAACCTCATCTTTTTTTGGTGGCGCTGAGGGAGCTTGATTAAGAACATCATTTTTTACAGAAAGAGCTACACCGGCAGCTTCTTCGATCAACTCATCTGGAACTTTTAGTTCCTTTAAAGTCGCACCAAGGTTTTCGATGACGGCCTCAAAATGGCTTTCGTTGAGCCCCTTTTCCACCAGATGCTTGTGCACTTCCCGTAATCCTTTTCCATCATAGTTACTGGATCCCCCAAATGCGAGAGTCAGGAATTCCTTTTGCTTATTAAACAAATGATTCAAATCTGTATTTTCAAAAAAATGATTGATTCGGCTATCATTGAGAACTTTGGTGTAGAAAACATTGACGGTCGCATCAATTGCCTCCTGACCTCCGATTCTCTCAAAAAGAGATGCGGCCTTTGCACCATTTCCATTATTTGAAGAGGTTTTTTCGTTCTCATCTGACTGCAAACGTTCCAGGCTCACAATCAATTCTGAAAAATCCTGATCCCCTTCATTTCCTTGGTTTAAAATGCATGTACATATCCTGCGAACTGAATCTGCAAGTTTCTGCAAGACACCTATTACTTCTCTAGAGGGAGTCACCTTATCTTGCTGGATTTTTCCAAGAAGATTTTCACCAGCATGAGTAATTGATTCGAGTTTAACAAAACCAATCAATCCGCAACTTCCCTTGATTGTATGTATGGTTCGAAAAATACTTTCCATCAAACCAGAGGAATTCGACTCATTTTCAAGACGGATCAAATCTTTATCAAATTGATCCAGATTCTCACGGCATTCGGCCACAAACTCTTGAATCATTTCACTGTCACCCATGATGGATTATCTCCAAATTACTTCTGTATTGATGGTCGGAAAATCTCGTTAAAGGCTCCGGCATAAGCCGGATCCCTTCGAGGAATAGGTTTAACGTTTATCTTGATCAACAAGGCTCTGCATCTCGGCTGCAAGTTTGGACAATTCGCTCGCAGCAACTTGAGTATCATTGGCTCCCTCAGTTGTGCTATGCGCTGCCTGAGCAACCCCGGAGATATTTTCAGCAATCTCCTGAGACCCTCTGGATGCTTCCGAAACGTTTCGGGTGATCTCACTGGTAGTCGCAGATTGTTCTTCAACAGCACTGGCAATCGTATTAGAGATATCGCTGATTTGGCCTATGACCGTGCCAATCTCTCCAATCGCGGTTACTGCACTTTGAGTATCCGTTTGAATTGCCTGAATCTTACTGCTGATATCTTCTGTCGCTTTAGCCGTTTGGTTAGCGAGTTCCTTAACCTCATTCGCCACCACCGCAAACCCCTTCCCCGCCTCACCAGCTCGAGCCGCCTCAATAGTTGCATTGAGCGCCAGAAGATTCGTTTGTTCTGCGATTGAAGTAATAACCTTGATTACCTGACCGATCTCAGCGGAGCTAGCGCCCAACTTGGTCACCGTCTGATTGGTGGTCTCGGCTAGTTTCACAGCATCACCAGTCACCTTAGTGGCTTGATTGGCATTTTGGGCGATTTCCTTGATGCTGGCACTCATCTCTTCAGAACCAGCGGCAACCGTTTGGATATTCTGATTCACCTGATCTGATGCAGAAGACACGACATTCGATTGTGCGGATGTTTCTTCTGCATTACCCGCCATCAATTGACTGGTTGCAGTCAGCTCCTCTGAGGCACCGGCAAGTGTTTGAGCTTTTTCTGAAACACTTTCCAGAATAGTTTTTACGGCCTCATTCGCCTTCCTCTCACGTTCTTCTGCTGCCAGCTTTTCAGTTATCAACTCCCATGTCACCATAGGTCCCAAGTAATTTTTGTCTTTGTCATAAATAGCACTGACCAAAAGATCAAGAACTTCAGGGCCTACTTGAATCTCTGCCCTGTGCGGTAAGTTATTGGGATCGGTTAATATCTTTCTCTGATGTCCCGGGTTCTTATGAAAGATGTCAATACATTGCCCCATTAATTTATCAACCTCAACGGGAAGATGTTCTTCGATCGTCTTGAGAGTTTTAATGGAAGCCGGGTTGACATAGGTGATTTTAAATTCTTCCTTGTCCGCAAAAATAACGTTCACTGGCGCGTTTTCCATCATGGAATTGACTCGCGCCACATCATTTTCTATTCTCAACTTTTCAGTAATAACATTCCAAGTGACCATGGGGCCAAGATAGGTTTTGTTGCTATCATAAATAGCGGTAACCAGAAGATCGAGAATTTCGGGGCCTACTTGAATTTGAGCTCTATGCGGAAGGTTACTAGGATTAGAAAGAAGCTTTCTCTGATGTGCCGGGTTCTTATGGAAAATATCAATGCATTGCCCCATTAGTTTATCAACAGCAACGGGAAGGTGTTGTTCGATCGTCTTGAGAGTTGTAACAGAAGCCGGGTTGATATAGTTGATCTTGAAGTCTACCGGATCACAATAAATCACATTGACCGGAGCATTCTCCATCATGGATTGAATGCGTTCCATTTCCAGTTTTGTCAAATTGATTTGGCTGACATCTTCCCAGTTAACGATATACCCTGAAACCACTCCATTGGCATGGGTAATCGAATTTATAGTCGCTGCCAAAGTCACATCACCAAAAGTAAACTCTGCCGTATGCGGCAAAGCTGATGGATTACGTAATAATCTTTCTATCCTACCCGGGTCTTTATGAAAGCGATGAATCGATCCACCCACCATGTCATTTATTGAGACACCGAACTCAGCATAAATTTGCTCCTTGATTATCCCAAGAGTCTTTACCGCATTTTCATTAGCAAAGATTAGTTTGAAATCAGCGTCAGCGACCAAAATATTTGCTTGGACTTTGTTCAGACTTGAAAATGACCCCCCGACAGATTTTAAAGTATCTGAATTATGACCATTTCCAAATAATCCGAAAAATCCGGATTTTGAGGTTGGTGATGGAGTATTTATTGCGTTCATTATGAATGTCCCTCTATTAAGTTAAGCTTGTTTTTTTATATGAATGTCTTAATTAAAAGGGCTTATAGAGCGGATTAAATACTCCATAGCCCTCATATCCTTATAAAATTTCAAGATACGACTCGTGATTTCATTTTTCTTGAATTTCTGAAAAAACTTGCATTGTTTGCGGCTCTAAAGCCCATTTGGCTTTCTTCCAGACGAAACCCTTCCCAAAATCTTTGGGTTAATTGATCCGTGCTTAAAGTCTTTTGAATCTCACCTTTTGAATTTAAAACTCGAACTTCATAAATCATGACTTACCTCCTTTTGTCTGTATTAATTTCGTATCACTGAATCATGTAGAGCAATAGATGTGCCAAAACACACAGGACAGACATAAGGCCAATTTTTACAAATAGTTATTGGATATTTAGGGCAAGATGAGAGGATTGCTTTTACCGATATTCCGTTTATTCATAGAGCACGATAACGAAATTCCGTTATTAATGGGGATGCTACTTACTTACGAGTAGTATTGGGGGATTGGTTGTTCGAGGGGAATATCTATTTGGTAAGCGGGCTGGCTATTAGCGAAAATTCTTCTTATCAAACCCATGTTTTTTCATTTTATCAACAAGAGTTTGTCTGGGAATACCAAGTGCGGCATGGGTGTTTTTAATATTACCCTCGTGACGAAGTAGTTCCTGTTCCAAAATTTTCTTTTCAAAAACATCCATCTGCTCGGTAAGTGTAAAAGAGGACTCATTAGATTTATCTTTTGAAAGAGCTTCCTGGCAATCAGCAGTCAGGTCTGAAAGTCCAAGCCCCATACCCAGAACATGCTTCTCTGCTTCATTTTTTAGCTCTCGAATATTACCTTCCCATTTGTTTGAGCTCAGCTGGCTCATTAACCCCTTTGACAAAATGGGAGTCGGTAGATTGTGTCTCGCACAGGCTTGCAAAACAAAATGCTGAAATAAAAGAGAGATGTCTTCCTGACGTTCTCGAAGAGGTGGAAGAATAATTTGCACAACATTCAGCCGGTAGTAGAGGTCTTGACGAAATTTTCCTTGGTCGCTGGCTTCCTTTAAATCGACTTTAGTGGCAGCAATAATACGTACATCAATGGGAATGGACTGATTAGAACCAACTCTCTCCACAGTCCGCTCCTGAATAACCCGCAGAAGCTTTACCTGTAAGTCGATAGGCATGCTTTCTATTTCATCTAGAAACACGGTGCCTCCGTCAGCATATTCAAATTTGCCGATACGGCGTGAATTGGCTCCGGTAAAAGCACCTGCTTCATGCCCAAAGAGTTCACTTTCAATAATAGTTTCAGGTATGGCGCCACAATTTATAGCGACAAAATTCTTTTCTTTCCTATCACTTAAATCATGCAGACACCGTGCGACCAAGTCTTTCCCGGTACCTGTTTCACCGAGAAGCAAAACATCCGCACTGCAATTAGCCAGCGTATGAATAACTTCTTTCAGGCGAACTATAGCTGGCGACTTCCCTACAACCGGAAATTCTTCTTTCTCTGTAGTGGCAATTTCTAAACGGAGCTTCCTTATTTCCAACATAATTTGAATACGGCAAATCACCTCCGCGAGATCAATAGGTTTTGTCAGAAACTCCTGGGCTCCGGCTTGCAATGCTCGCCATCGGGTTTCACTTTCTTGGAGGGCAGTCAAAACTAAAATGGAAGCGGAAGAGTTGGGGTCAATTTTTTTTAGTTTCTGCATGACCTGGAAGCCGTCCATATGTGGCATATTCATATCCAGCAAAATAAGATCAGGCTTGAACTCCTCAAAAATACCACAGACCTCGCGCGGATCCATAGTGCTTCGTAAAGAGGAATACCCCACCCCCTGCAAAGTCTGCTCAAGTAAGGCAACGTTATTCGGCTCGTCATCAACGATTAAAATTTTGCCTTGTAGAATTTTATTTTGAGTAACCACTTATTTTCCTAGAAGAGAAACTAATCCGTTAAAACCATAACAATCCAAAAATTCCTGCTTAATATTTGAGCCCCAAGTTTAAACCAATAGCCCTACTTAAATTCATCCAGATTAAGCAGTATAATAGATAATAATCAATTATATATGGTTATTCCATCCATACTCTCATATCGCGTTCTTTGTTATGAAATTCAAAAATAGAACTCGGAGAGTATTCTAAATTTATAAAGGATTTGGCCTGTAATCGAATTCGTACATGAGATTGCCTTTTGTCCCATTCGGTTTCGCTTTATTAATAATCCTTCCCTGTGCTTTTGAAAGATAGTCCAATATTGTTTTTCGATCCTTTTTACCCAGTTCCCACAATCCCTGTTTTTTTTGCATCCAAGTAATCGTCTTATCCCAAGCTTCGCGACTCATATGATTTTGTAGAATGATGTCTGTCGAATGGCAAACGGTGCAGTTCTCTAACACAAGCTCAATTCCCTCACCCGGCGGCAGGCCCTGATAATCAATCTCCTCTTGTGCTTCAAGGTTGGATGTCAAAAAAATTACCACCATGCACTGGATGAGCCAATATTTCCCTAATCTTTCTAATTTTACCATGGCCCCTACTGACTGACGGTAACTGCGATTCGATGCATTGCGTTATTTATATAACCAGAAGGGTTCCATCCTGGGACAACCATAGGTTGCATAACTCCCGCGCTATCGGTAGCCCTTGCCCAAACTTCATAATAACCTTGACTAGGAAATTGAAGCGTTGCATTCCAATTCTGCCAGGCATAGGGATTCAATGGATCTTTAAGGTCTGCCTTTTGCCAAGTTTGCCCAAAGTCTATAGAAACATGAAGTGCCTGAACAGATAGGTCACCCGCCCACGCATGACCTCTGATATCAAGCTTGTTCCCAAGTTTGATTTTAATCCCAGTTTCCGGATTCGTGATTAAAGATTTTACCGGCATGGATTCGATGATAGCCATATCTTCCATGGGAACAGATGCGCCTGGCTTCACCGGATATTTTGGAACTCTGTACTTATTCATTTTCATGCCATCGTGGATTCGATCTCGAACCCATATTCTCTTTAACCATTTTGGTGAAGCTGAGGCAGGCCAGCCAGGACTTATTATTCTTAATGGGAAACCGTGTAAAGCGGGAAGAGGCTCTCCGTTCATCTCCCAAACGATCAGAGTCTGGTCATCTAATGCTTTAGTAATGGGTGTCCCGCGTGAAATAGATGCTTTATCTGGGTTTCCAGAAAGATGAAGATCAGCACCGTAATAGCCAGTATATACAGCAGAGTCCTTAAGCTCCGCGGCTTTCAATACATCACCCAGTCGGACGCCCTTGTATTTAGCACAACCCACCGCTCCGAATTTCCATTGGTTGCCTTTTGCGGGTGGATTGTACCCTGCCCTTCCATTTCCACCGCACTCTATCTGTAGCGCATAGGTATGATGCTTGAATTTACTTTTCAGGTCTTCCAAGCTTAACTGAAAAGGTTTATGGACTTCTCCCTCGATCGAAAACTTCCATTGATTAGCATCAATTTTTCCTTCTGGAGGAAGGCCATTATTTCTAACGAAATGTTTTTCCTTGGGGGTGAATTCGTCATCCAATAAATGGGCGGGGGGTTCCGCATTGACGGGTCGATCGTTTAAGACAATCAATCCCTCTTTCCCTTCAATGATTTTTTTATCGTTCGTTTCGGCTAGAGCCAGCGGAATAAATCCACCCGGCATATTACGAAAGAAAGGGATTTGTGAGCCAAGGGTCAGAGCCATGGTGACCAGTCCCGTTTTCTTTAAAAATCCTCTTCTGGATAAAGGATTGGGTTTTCTTTCCCAAATTTCAGCATCCGCCTTTTCTGGATCCTTAGCATAAAGCTCCCAAAGACCGCGTTCTTTTTTACCTGTCATCACACACCTCTTTTTTCACTATCACAAATAGGGTAAAAAAACAGCGATTCCAAAATTATTCCAGCCACACTTTCATATCACGTTCTTCATCGCTGAGAGAAAATAGAGTTTGCGGGATGAAACCTGATTTTTGCGCTTTTTTCTGGATTGCCTGCAAATCGATTTTCTGCCTCTTGATAGATTCTTTTACCGATTCATCCATCACATCCTCAAGGTCTTCGGCACAACGCGCGGGCATAGTGAGACTGACTTTATTGCCATTCGATTTAACAACATGTACTTTTAAATAACGCGCCATATCATTAAAAGAATGGATTACTTGTGATGATTTAACCTCTGGCAACTTGAGTGCTTGTGCTTCGGGATAAACATCAGATAAATGCTTATCCAACAAAAACTGCCACGGCAAAGTAACATCAAGTCTGCTTAGCATCGTTGTCAATCCATGCAGAGTACGCATCAGGAAAATCAGTTTTGGAGGTGCGGCAGAACGAAACCACCATTTCAACTCACCAACCGTTTGGTCAAACCGTTCACTCATCTTCCAGTCTTTGACATGGTAAGGAGCTTCCATGAGAAACGGTTCAAATAAAACAGAAAGCAGTGCCGGTAAAGTAGGACGGAGATCTTCTAGTTTTTCACCATCGAACCCTAGAGCCAGCAAACAGGAAACGGGATCAATAGCTTCATGATTCCTCAACGCCAGAATAATACGCAATAATGCCAAACGCATTTCTTTGGGTATCTCCAGCACGCTGCCAAAATCGTAAAGAATTAAAACGAAATAATCTTTTTTAAACTGGCGAAATGCCAAATTGGCTGGCTGTGGGTCGGCATGTACAAAACCATGACGAAACAACATATGAAAATAATGTTCCAGTAATAGCCTTCCCATCGCTTGTTTCTGGGCTGGCATCATGGTTTCGGCTTTTTCGAGTCCAAACCCCTCTTCCTTTTTTTGCACCAGAACATTGGGTCGGCATAAACCTTCTATTACTTCTGGAATCACAATACGCTCTAACGGAGGAATCAACTGCCGATAGCGCAATTGATGTTTCATCTCTATACCGTAATCAAGTTCCTCTTTAAAATTGTCCCAAAACGCATCACGGTAGCCGTCCATTTTGAATCCCCATTTCGCAACCGGTCCGACTTTGGGCAACCACCCCATCATGTCGAGTTCAGCTTCTACCCCCTTAGCAATTTCAGGATATTGAACTTTCACGGCAACTTCGGTGCCCTCTTTCAGCTTACCAAAATGCACTTGTCCCAATGAGGCCGCTTTGGTCGATTTATCCAGTTTCTTAAAAACAGTATCGAAGGATTCGCCATATGCCTTATCCAGAAGTTCGGTCACTTCTTCATAGGGCATGGGAACAAGAGAATTAGTCAGAGATTCTCGGGAGGACTGATCGTCCATGGTCATAAACTGACCGATTTTGGTAGGGAGGCCTCGTGACTTACCTAGTAATTCAACGAGGTATTGCTTGGCCCATTGACGTTGCTCGTCAGTAGTTGATTTTTTGATCTGGCGAGCAGCCAGACCCAGCTTCAACAAATTGGCGCCTCTTTTAAAAAACTCTTTCATAACACCAAGAATATAGCATTACGAACGAATTTCAAACCAGAAGCACCCATTTATTTCGAAGCAATCAATTGGCTTTATCCATCAAGGCTTTCTTAAACTGGCTCACTTCACTGATAACTCCTCCTGGCACCTTTGCATCGCTGCCTTTGGCGCGCATCAGGACTTCCAGTCGCGGCGTACTAGAATCCAAAAACACTTTCTTGGCTGTGTGAAGCACATCCTTTTTCTTTACCGATTTAACTGCTTGGATGAGTTTCTTTTTGTAGCTGAAATCTCCCTTTTCATCAATAGCAAGACCAAATAAATCGCCTAAAACCGCACCAATGCTGTCGCCTTCTTTTTCAAGACCGACAATCAAAGCCTCACGATGACGTTCAAATTCTTCATCTGTCAGTTTTGAAAAAAGTGTTTCAGTGCTCGCCATCCAGGCATTGACCCGTTTACTCATTTCAAAGGGCTCATGGGTGGAAGACTGGATGACCATCCGAAAAAATACACGGTCTTCCATTCTTTGTTGAAAACTCCAAACAATGTATCCCAACTGCTGATTGGTTCGCATTTGCGTATAAAAATCACTTTCGACAATAGAGGCAAGCATTGAAACCTGCGCCAATAGCTCCGGGCTCTTATCACCAATTTGAATTGCATAAGCTAAAGAATTATTATTGTCTTCAACTTCACGAGAAAACCGAAAACTCTTCGGCATGTTCTCGACCACCTGTTCATACCGTTCATTTTCTGGTAGAGGACTACTTTTTAACGAGTCCAATAGAATTTTTGTACTTTCAATGGCCTTAGCATCACTGTAATTACCGTGTATCATCCCGGTGACAAAAACTTTTTCATAGAGTTTTTTCGCATATGCTTTCACATCATTTAATTCTAAAGGTAGCAAGGCTTCCAACTTTTGCTCCTCGGTGTATTGTTCGTCCAACAACATCAACCAATTGTAATAACCACCACGAGCATAAGCCTGACCGAGCTTGCGATTCTTCAACCCCCTCACCATGGCCTCTTTGATGTTAGCGAATTTTTGCGCATCAATTTTTATTTCCATCAAATTACGAGTCACCAGTTTCAATAAATCCGCAATGCGTTCTGAATACCCACCTATGGTAAGAACCACACCCTTCTTGCCAGTAGAAAGAGAATAGGATAACCCTGCCATCTGGATCGGATAAACCAGTTCGTTCAATCCTTCCCGAACGGCTGCCTCATACAACTTAGCAAGCTGATAGTTTTTCGGACTGCGATAGGTATGCGGGGTTTCTATCTGATAAGTCAAATAGACCTTTGGTTGTTTGAAACGTTGGTCGTATTTAAACCAAACTTTCGCCAGAGCATCGTCTCGTATCAGATGAGGATCTTCATCAATCAGTTGTAAGTTATAAGGTATGAAGTCGTTCTTCTTGGGATAAAATGTACCGTTCAATTTGGCAGGATTTTCAAGTTTCGCAAAAGCTTTGCTCTTTATTTTGCGCAATGAATATTCTGCATCGTAGTAAGGGGCTTTTTTATCAAACTCTGCAGAATTATGACTGAGAACCACCATTGAGTTTTCTGGAACCAGCGTTTCCAGAACAGATTTATACGCTTTCGGATCATACTCTGTAAGTAAATAGGGCATTTTTTCGATTTCACTCAAAGCATAATCATGCATCAATGCGGATTTGCTAGCTATGAACCCCATACCTTCATCCGGATTCTTCCAGTCAAAGTTTATTTGCGCCATAACCTGAGCCTGTTCAAAAGTATATTTTTCGATGCCATGCTTTCGCACCATATCGATATACGCAAACACCATTTCTAAAATACGATCGTACTCTTTCAATCCCTTTTCTGTTAAAGAAATACTAATACCAAAGGAATTGATATTTGGATGACTGCTACCGCCTCCCGCGCTTAACCCTAAAACCAGACCTTCCTCTTTAAGCTTAGAAAGCAGCGATCCCTTGCCCTCATAACCCAGCACAGATCCCACTACCGAGGCGGGCTTGCTGGCTTTATGATCTAACAGGCGAATCGTGGGAAAATCAATTTCCAGCGAACGAACATCTTTAATGGTTTTAATCGTTAACAACCTATACTCATTTTTCAGTGGTTTTCTGAATTCACTGGAAACATCAGGAACGTTAACCGGACGATTTTCTATATTAGAAAAATATTTTTTAGCCTTTGCAACGAGAATCTCCAAAGGAGCATTTGAGATCATCGCCAATTTCATATTCGGGGCGGCATAATAGTTTTCATAAAACTTTAGTAAATCAGGGCGATTATCTCCTGCCAGAGTATTTATATCTCCCGTTCCAAATTGAGCCAGTGGATGCCCTGGTTCAGACACTAAATTTGCAACAAAATTCCCTCTCCAGCCATCATTCAGTTTGTTTTTTTCGTGCTCATTATTAACCGCCTTGACTTCCCGTTCTGCATACGTTTTATCAAAAAGAGGAGCCTTGAAGAAATCACTGAATCGATCTAAAGATTCATCGAATCCTTCATGCGACACCTGAAAAAAATAATTCGTCATATTTCCTGCAGTGTATGCATTACTGGCACCTGAATGTTCATCCAAGTATTTTTTATAGGAACCCACTTCAGGGTATTTTTTAGTACCTAAAAACAGCATATGCTCCAGGTAGTGAGCTAGCCCTTGCTTTTCTTTAGGGTCATGCAAATGCCCTACCCCCACCGACAAAGCTGCTGCGCTACGGTGAACATCCGGGTCTGAAACCAGAAAGACATCCAATCCGTTTTCAAGTGTCAGGGTTTTTATTACTCGTTTGTCACCCTTTACCGCTTCTGCGGTGGAGACAAACAAAACCAGAAAAAAGATTAAAATCCATATAGCTCTTATATATTTATGAAGCACACCCACCTCCGGAAATTATTTTTCAAATAAGACTGACGTAGCAAAATCACTACTCAATTATATAGAGGTCTTTCTAAATTTTTAGTTAATTTTTTTTAATCTGCAATTATCAGGACAGCGTTTTTATTTAAACACTAAGAGAGAGCGAAAACTTGAGGAATTTAATTTTTGAGTTTTGGGTGTGAAAATTTAAAAACTGCTCCTTTTCCAACATCTGAGTCCAAATCTATAGTTCCTTTAAAGTCATTTATGATCTTTGCTACAATTGCAAGTCCCACACCTGAACTTTTCAATTTAGAGTCTGCTTCGATAGTTTGAAATATTTCAAAAATATGCTTATGATATCTGGGAGCAATTCCAGGACCATCATCTCTAACTGTGAATTCAAATTCTTCATCTTTTTCGTTGGCCGAAATTTCAATCAAGCCATTCGAACGATTATGATACTTAACTGCATTACTGATAAGGTTTGAAAACACCTGCTTCAACTTTATTCTATGAGAAATGAGAACAGGCAGTTGTGTTGAAAACTTAATTACAAAGTCCTCAGGAATAGCAATCTCGTCAACAATCTCATTTAACAATTCTTGCACATCAACTTTTTCCATCTTTAATGGGCCACTAGTCACTTTTGAGTAGTTGAGAATACCATCAATCATACTGGTCATTCTTTCACCTTGAGCTTGCAAAAGTTCGAAGTTTTTAGATTTTCCAACACCGGTTCCTTTCAGATCATCCTCTATCCATTTGATCAGATTATGTATCCCTCGGAGAGGGGCTTTAAGGTCGTGCGAAACTACATACGCAAAGCGTTCAAGCTCTTCATTAGCTTTATTAACTTCTTGAAGTGTGTTTTCTAATTCACGTTCTTTTGCGGCAAGTTTTGCTTTAATAGATTTAAATTTAGAAATTTGTTTGTTTGCATCAGTTAGATCCTGAAGCGTGAAAAGCGCATAAGTTACATCGTTCTCTTTATCCTGAATGGCTGTAACGATTGTCTGGTGAGTTTGAAATCCTCCATCGACTATAGGACAAGAAATTAGGTGCTTATGAAGCTTTGAAGAAAATATCGCCGGGGGACCACCATCAAAAATGGCGTTAATACGATTTGAGTACTGGTGCTTTTTTAAATTAGGAAAATGGTCTAAAATTGAGGTTCCTAGAATAGATTCCTTGGGTATTCCTGCCCACCTTGCAACACATGAATTCCAGAAAATAACGGAATAATCATTCCGCAAAATAAAAGCTCCTATTGGAACAAAATCAAGGAAGCTAAAATTTTGGCAAATAAAACTGTCAGACCCTTTAAATTGATTCATGAAAGTATAAAATTTTAATCTTCCTCCGAACTACTTCCAAAATTTTCAATGGCTTCGATTAAAACTTCAAGAGAACCCACACTAAAAACCAGAATGATTTCACCTTGAATCTCCAAGTTTTCTATCGAAAATTCGGCTTTCGCCATAATGATTGGGTAGTTTGACTCCTTTACATGCGAGGATATTAGATTATGAACCGTATCTTCAGCATAGTTCGGAACAGAATAGTCTAGACGCTGTTTAAAGAAATTAGTAATAGAGCCCATAACCGAGTTAACAATAATATTTCCAACTTCCGATAGGGTATCCACAGTAACAGAGTCTAGTTCAGGGGAACCGGGTTCTTCTCCTGTCAAAGCTGCAACCAGTTTTTGGGCGCTTTGAGTCGGGAAAGCCAACATTGTATTACCGGAAATAGATCCATCGAATTGCAAACTGATTGTTGAAACATTTTTAGGTGCAAGCTTTTGCGATTGTTCTTTTAACCCATTTAAAGATAAGACTTCAAGATGTGGTACTCGGATCTGAATTTGACAATCCAGCATCTGATTCAAATTATCTGCACCCTTGCCTACTCCAATATTAAAAAGTTCAGCAAGGGCATCAAGTTGGTTATCTGTCAATTTCATTGGGAATCCTCTGCTACAGTCCCTAAAATCTCATTTAAAGCCTCTCGCATCTGGCTTTGATTGAAGGGTTTGTTCAGGAATTTTTTTGCACCTAATTGCATACATTGCTCGCGTACTGGTGCTTGAATATCAGCAGTAAGAATGATGACTGGAATATTTGAGCCCTGCTCTTGTAATTTACGCAGTACTTCAAAACCATCCACTTCGGGCATCACCAAATCGCATAAAATAGCATCTGGCTTATGAGTTGCGATTAGCTCCAAGCCAATCTTTCCATTCGCGCCTTCAAAGATTTCATGACCTTCGGCTTTAACAAATTTTGTTATAATTTTCCGCTGAAAATTAGAGTCATCAATGATTACAATATTTGCCACTTTGGTCTCCCCAATATTTCCCTTATTTCTCTATTAAGCATCAATATAACCAAAAACTTTTTAATTTGATTACCTGATATCTCCTTAGCCTAGATTTACCTTAGGAGTATAACATCTAAATTAGCACCATACATCCTCTTGTCAACAAATCAATGACCTATAAGAAAAACACCCGCTAATATTAAACCTCCCGCTAATAAGCGTTGTTTTCCCAGAGGTTCGCCCAATTTCCAGCAGCCCCAGTAAACCACCATTAAAACGCTCACCTGTCTCAGGGAGACCACTGCACTCACCGATTCAAATTGCAGTACGACACAAATCAGGCCATACGATCCCAGAGTAGCTATGGCCGCTAATAATCCCTTCAGCCATTCTGCTTTCCATAGGCCCAGAATCTCAGTTTTTGTATGATTGGAAAATAGATATAAATTACACAGGATGAAGCCAATCGTCGCTTCCATAAAAAAGAAGGCAGCTCCGTTTACGAAGGGTTGGTCGGGCCAATGGATCTGAAAAAGATCCATGCCCTTTTTATCAACCAGACTGTAGCTGACCACCATGACCAATGTATAAAATGCCCAGCGCAGGTCATTGTGCTGAATCGCCTGCCATAAATTTCTGAATCCACGAATCAGATGACCATCAAAATGCAGGATATAAATAGCCGTTACAATAAGAATTATGGCAAGTATTGTTACAGAGTCCAGCTTTTCCCCCAATAGAAACCAAGCAAAAGCAGGAACAAAAACGGGTGCTGATCGGGCTATCGGATAGACATAAGATATATCCTGAGTTTTATAGGCGCGAGAGAGACATAGAATATAGACGCCATGAAGTATTCCCGACACGGCTCCCCAAAAGAGCAATTCGCGATTCCAGATGGAAGGCCCTATCCAGTTCAGGGCAACAATTCCCATGAATATGATCCACACCCCTTTCAGTCCCGAAAAGAACTGGGAATTTTTGCTGGTCTGAGTCAATATGTTCCAGAACGAGTGCAGGGTACTGGATAAAAGGATTAGACTGATGCTCTCAATGGACAATATAAAACCCAAATAAAATGATGATAATTGCTTTTGTTTCTTATCCCGTTGCCAATCTGGACCGGGCTGTGGAATTCTACCAAAAGGTTTTAGGAATTGAACCTTTGTTTCATCGAGAAGACTGGGCTGAATTCAAACTTGAAGGGCAGAGGTTCGCCCTAAAGAAGGAAACTTTACTACAAAAAGAACATGCAGGTGCCATAGTTTATTTTATGGCAAAACCGATGCAAAAATATATAGACCGTTTAGAAGGTTTTGGTGCCCAAATTCTGGAGCCAGTAGAAATCCATTCTTATGGCAAACTGGCACGATTCAAAGACCCTGAGGGTAATATTTTCGGTCTGTATGAACCACCAATCGATTAAAATCTATAACGGTTGCCCCTGCTACTTCAGTTGAGGTACAATCATTTTATATGAATAATCCATTAACACATTTCAATGAAGAAGGCCGAGCTCGCATGGTCGATGTTTCCGATAAGGGCATCACCTCCCGCAAAGCCGTAGCCACTGGGGAGATATATCTACAACCCGAGACCCTTCGACTTATCAATGAAGGGCAGATTAAAAAAGGCGATGTTCTGGCTGTGGCCCAAGTCGCAGGAATCATGGGTGCAAAAAAATCCCATGAGATTATCCCCATGTGTCATCCTCTTTTATTGACAGGAATAGATATCAGCTTCGAGAAAAACAATGAGCCCGATCCGAAAACAGGATTATGCTCCATCACCATCACCGGAACCGTGAAAGTGACCGGACAAACCGGTGTTGAAATGGAAGCATTGACAGCCGTGTCTACCGCCGCATTGACTATCTATGATATGTGTAAAGCCGTGGACCGAGGCATGTATTTCGACAAAATAGGATTGCTGCATAAGTCTGGCGGAAAATCCGGTACTTATGAAAAAGAAAGTGTGGGGCAATGATCACAGTAAAGTTTTTCGCCAGTCTGAAAGCGATTGCCGAAAAAGAAGAGGAACAAATTGAAGTTCAAAGTTCCATTTCCATGGATCAATTGAGCGATATCATTTCTAAAACGTCCCCTAAAATGGGTGATATCATCCGGGATAATAAAATAATGATCTCGGTCAATCAAGAAATGGCCGATGCAGACACCGTCATACATGACGGAGATGAAGTGGCTTTTCTGCCACCTTTTTCAGGTGGATCTTAAAAACTAAAGGTAACTTTATGAGCACGACTACAGACTCCAAAATAAGAATCCAACTGGAAAACTTTTCAGTTACTGATGAGATTGAGGCCATGAAAAAAGTGTCGCGAAATATTGGCGGCATCACAACTTTTTTAGGCACGGGAAGAGAACTTTCCAAGGGGCAAAACATTGCCCAGCTTAATTTTGAACATTATCCGAAGATGGCTGAAAAAAAACTGGAAGAAATCCGCCAACAAGCCATTAAAGATCACAGCATCATCGATATGAGCATCATTCACCGAATCGGGCCAATAGAAATTGGAGAAAATATTGTCCTTATCGTTGCCGTAGGAGAGCATCGCAAAGAAACATTTACAGCCTGCGAATGGGCCATCGCCGAACTCAAGCGTGTCACCCCCATCTGGAAGAGAGAAACCACGACCCATGGAGAGGTCTGGGTTCAAGATACGCCCTGACTCATTCCTTTTTACCCCTGTGTTCATAGCATCAGGATTTAACCAACCAAAAAATAAAAATCTACAATGGTTCGCAAATGGCTGATAACCCTCTAGTCTTAACTGCGAGCAATCGATTAGCCCGCTGGCTCATGCTTGAATACGATGACCGGCAAAAGCAGAAAAAAGTCTGGGAAACCTCGCAAATCCTTCCCCTCGCCGCTTGGCTGAAACAAGTCTGGCTGGCTACCTGGCCGGAAAAACACCTGTTCAGCAAACTTCAATCTGAATCGCTTTGGGAAAAGATAATCAACAGTGATTCCAATTCAACAAAGCTAAGTTTACTGCATCGAAAAGCTGCGGCTTCCCAGGCTTACCAAGCCTATACACTCATCCACGAATATAGACTACCCAAGTCTAAGGACGATTACCAAGAAACACTGGAAACCATCTCCTTCCATAAATGGGTGCAAATATACCAAAACCAACTGCTCCAGTGGAATGCTCTGGACGCTGTGGAAATAATAGATCAGGTTAGTGAGCTTATCGATGCAGAAAGAATTGATTTACCTCAAACCATCTCTTTCCAAGGATTCGAAATAAAATCTCCACAATTCCAGCGACTTCTGGATGCCATGGAACGTAAAGGTGTTAAAACCAAAATAGATTTTTCCAACCGATTGGATTTTTCAGATAAAACTTCCCTTACTAAAGAAATCACTCATACATTAGTCCAGAAATTCGATGATAAAATTCAGGAGGCAATTACCTGTGCGAGATGGATCAGAAAACTCAGTCAACCAGGAAAACGCTTTGGAATAATAGTCCCCGAACTCGAAAACTATCGTTCTCTTCTACAAAGAGAATTGGCAGCGGAATTATCCCCTGCGTCTATTTTTCCAGACAACAAATCCGAACTTCCTTTCAATGTTTCTCAAGGGTCCCCGCTCAATCAAACCACCCCTATAAACCTAATTTTTCAAATCCTAGAAACACCTAGCTGCGATATTCCCGCAGAAATATTTTATTCAATCATCAGAACTTCAATATTTCATTCAGACAAAAGTGCCGCTTTAACAATGGAACAAACTCTTCGAAATAAGAGATTGGTGACCATAAACCTTAACAAGCTCGAGGCACAATTTAATTTTGAAGACTCATCAGAGCTTCACAAGTTTGTAATCGCTTGGAAAAATTGGGTTCTGATAAAACAATTCGATCTTCCAAGCCATTGGTCAACTAAAATTTATTTACTCCTGCAGGAAATGAACTGGCCCGAAAAAAATGAAGAAAAAATAACGCATAAAGAAAATCAGGTGTTCGAGTCCTGGAAAAACTGTCTCGACCAACTGGCTTCCCTGAATCATATAGTGGGCAAAATTCATCGCATTGCAGCAGTTAATAAATTATTCAGCATAGCCCAGAACTTTTTGTTTCCTGAAAAAAACCGAGATCATCTCATTCAAGTCATTCAACTCTCAGAATGCCCGGGAATGAAATTTGACCACACCTGGGTAATGGGCTGCCATTCCGAAAGCCTCCCCCCCTCCCCTGAACCAAATTCATTGATTCCCTCCGTATTCAGAAAGAAGTTTAATCTTCCTCGCTCAAATGCGAAATGGGAGCTCGACAATAGCGAGCAACATCTGACAGCTATATTAAAATCTTCAAAAGATATTGTTTTTAGTTATCCGTCACAAGAAAAGGATAATATTCAGGAACCCAGCCCCTTGATTAAGTATTTCCCCCATGAAAATAGTTTCGTCTTGCCATCAGCAAGGTACAAAGACCAAATCTGCAACGCAACAAAGCCCGAGCCATTCGTAGAAACGCCAGTGCTGCCCTTCACTGAAAATGAAAAATATCGTTTTAAAGAAGGAAAGAAGAGTGGTGGAGCAAGTTTACTTAAAAATCAGTCAGACTGCCCTTTTCGCGCATTCGTTCGACACAGGCTTCATGCCCAGAAAAGTGAAATCCCCGATACAGATTTTGATCCATTGGTTCGTGGAAATTTAATTCACCTCATATTAGAGCTATTCTGGAAAAAAATTCAAACCCGGAAGAAACTGGAAAAACTTTACCAATCCAATCAGCTTGAAATAGAAGTCCAGAAATGTGTTGAGGAAGCCGCGGATGTAGTTTGCAAATCCCTACCGGATCAACCCGAGTTTTTGAAAATGGAGAAAATCAGAAATCAAAATTTAGCTTTAGAATGGCTTATAAATTTTGAATTAGTTCGAAATGATTTCACTGTACTCAAACCAGAAAAATCTGAAACAGCAAAGATCAACGGATTAACTTTAAATCTAAAAATTGATCGAGTTGATGAGATCGCTGACAAAAAACATGTCTTGATAGATTATAAAAGTGGAGAAGCAAAGCCTGGAGACTGGCTAAAAGAAAGAATCATAGCACCACAACTGCCTCTCTATTCCACACTCATTTCTCCTTCTGTAGTTGCATTCGGAAAAATTAAAAAAGGACAAATTGAGTTCAAGGGAGTTAAAGATTCATCCATAGATTTTTCAGGCTTTAAGGCAACTAACTATACCAAAGAAGCTAAAGTTTCTGAATGGAACGATCTCCTTGAACTTTGGAAAAACAAAATAGAACTTCTTTCCAACGAGTTCTTATCAGGACGAGCTGTCATCGAACCCGCCTTGAACCAAGAAACCTGCAAAAACTGCGATCTGGATAGCCTTTGTAGAATCAGAGAACGTGATTTTGAAAATGAGGAGGAAGGATAGTGAAACCCTCAGACCTTCAAATTCGAGAACAGGCACTAGACCCTAAGCATTCGTTTATTGTTCAGGCTCCCGCAGGCTCTGGAAAAACGGAACTTCTCATACAACGTTATCTCAAGCTTTTAGGCGGAGTCAGCCAGCCCGAAGAAATTTTAGCTATGACTTTTACCCGTAAAGCATCGGGGGAAATGAAGACCCGTATTTTTGCGGCATTAACCCTCGCTCAAAGTGATTCGCCTCCTGCTGAAGAACACCAACATCAAACCTGGAATCTGGCACGAACTGCCCTCGAAAGGAACCGAAAGCTTGGATGGAGACTTCTGGATAATCCATCTCGCCTCAGGGTCGTTACTATAGATTCCTTTTGCACCTTCCTGACCAAAAGGACGCCCTTACTATCAAAAATGGGTGGCCCTACAGAAATACAAGAAAACATTCAGGATTTATATCTACAAACGGCTAAACAAATCCTTTCAAAAATCGAAAAAAAAGATGATCTTTACGCCGAGCTAACCCGTACTTTATTGACACATCTTGATAATGATAAAAATGCTTTCTTAATGCGCATTGTTCAATTATTAAAATTGCGCGATCAATGGATGATCTCCTTTTTTGATAAGTTTGAAAATATAAAAGAACACTTATTAAACGATTTACATAGAGAAAAGTTAGCTAAAATTTACTCAGAGTTGATTGAAATACATTTAAAGGAAGCTCACGATCAATTCCCTCTATTATTGCAAGAGAGCTTTCTTCCTTTGGCAACATACTCTGGCGAAAATCTTTCAGAGTCAGCCCCTAAAAACTCTATTGCTTCATTGAGGTGTTTAGACTCTTTTCCCCTACCCCTTATAGATGAATTGGATAAATGGAAAGGAGTTTCCAAACTTCTTTTGACAGCCAACGGAGAATTACGCAAAAAAGCCGATAAAAATTTAGGATTCCCTGCTGATAAAAATGCGCACGCAATAAAAATGAAAGAGAGATTCGCTCAACTATTAAAATCCTTGGTTGGCCACAAACCTTTGATTGAGGCACTGGCAAAAATAGATTCCCTGCCAAGTCCCCATTTCACAGATCACGAATGGAATATTTTAAGATCAACAATTCGACTACTACCTGAAATAGATTTTCAGTTGCGTAGCATTCTCCAGGAAAAAGAACTGACGGATTTTAGCGAAATTTCTTTAGCCGCTTTAAAAGCATTCGGGAATGAATTGAACCCCACTGACCTAGATAAATATTTAGATGACAAAATCCAGCATATCCTTGTCGATGAATATCAAGACACATCTTACAAACAAGAGGAGTTATTAAAAAAACTCACCGCAGAGTGGGAACCGGGTAAGGGACGGAGCCTCTTTATTGTAGGCGACCCTAAACAATCGATCTATAGATTCAGGGATGCCGAAGTAGGATTATTCCTAATAACTCAGTAGGAGGGAATCGGCCATCTGAAGCTCATAAATCTCAATTTAGAGTCTAATTTCCGGTCGCAGGAAAGAGTTGTTATCTGGGTCAATGAATGTTTTCAGAAAATATTACCAAGCGATAATAATCCCAATTCAGGAGCCATTGCCTTTTCTAAATCGACAGCTGTTCATGGTAAAGAAACTTATCAAGGCGTCATTTCACATCCTCTCAACCCGAATACCGATCCCAAATTTGCTGCCAAAGAAGAGGCTCATGAAGTTTCAAAATTGATTAAGAATATTCAAAAAGATTCTCCCACAGCATCGATTGCAATCCTTGTACGGAGTAGAACACATTTAAAAGAAATCATCCGTGAACTGGAGTCCAGTCATATTCCTTTTAAAGCAGAGGCGATTTATACCCTCACTGATCGCCCTGCCATTATTGATCTATTATCTTTGATGCGAGCCTTGCTTTCCCCACTAGATAGGATTGCATGGCTATCCATTTTACGTGCTCCCTGGGCAGGCATGCCCTTATCGGACCTTCATTTATTATGCGAAGAGAATCCAGAAAAATCGATTTGGGAGTTATTAAACGATACGAACCTGGTTGACTCACTTTCCTCGACGGGCCAGCAACTAGCCAAAAGAATCGTATCCATATTACTCCCCACATTGAATGCCCTACCCTCAAATAATTTCCGCGACCTTCTGGAAAACTGCTGGATACGATTAGGCGGACCAGCATGCCTTGAAGAAACACCACCTCGAGATATTGAGTCCTTTTTTGATGAGGTAGAAAGCATCATGCAAAAAGGAGAGATAAATAAAGTCGAGCATATCAATCAGGTTATAGAAAATCTGTATGCAAGCCCTTTAACCCTAGATGAAAATGCCGTTCAAGTTATGACTATGCATAAAGCCAAAGGCCTTGAGTTTGATTATGTCATTCTCCCCGGCCTGGGGAAAAGACCGCGACCCGAGAGCAAGCAACTGGTTTTCTGGATGCCTTATGGGGATGAATTGCTTCTAGCACCGATAGAAGAAAAAGGGGGCAACCATTCTCCAATTTATAATTTTTTAGCTGAAATGGATAAAGAAAAAGATGACCATGAAATGCTTCGCCTTC
Organism: Nitrospinaceae bacterium; assembly: GCA_029261675.1. Lineage (GTDB taxonomy): Bacteria > Nitrospinota > Nitrospinia > Nitrospinales > VA-1 > UBA8687. The sequence goes on along the minus strand of JAJDBA010000173.1, from coordinate 6,966 downwards.
TTTATGTGGCCTCTACCCGAGCCAGGAAGCAATTACACCTCTTTGGAAAAACAAAAAACAATAATATCCCAGAATCGAATTCTTTATTAGAAAGCCTCTGGCCATTTATAAAAAGTGAATGGAACCATTCAGAATCGGATGAAGCTCAGCAAGAAGACAAACCGCTGGCATTAACTTCAGAAACTATTTCCCTTAAACGGATACCTACAAACTTTACTCCTCCCTCACCTTTACTTGATATCGATACCGAGATTATGGTGGAGATTGATGAAGAAAAAAATATCAGCCCCTTCCTCTGGGCTGGTAATGCCGCGCGCTGTCTGGGAAATGTATTGCATAGAATTCTACAAACCATCACGGAGGAAGGGCTAAGCGAGTGGTCATTTGAAAGGGTCGACCAGATGGCTCCAAAAATAAAATCCGCGCTTTTAGGAGAAGGATTGCCTTTTGAGCAAACTGAGAAAGTCTTGCAACAAACACTTTTGGGGATACGCAATACCTTGCAAGATCCAAAGGGACAATGGATTTTAGCAAACCACCAAGAAGGTCGTGCAGAATATCCCCTTACTCAGTTTTCAGAGAATCGTTTTTTTCGAAAAATTATTGACCGTACCTTTATTGAGAATGATATACGATGGATTATCGACTATAAAACAAGCCGTCACGAGGGAAAAGGAATGGACCTCGAAGAGTTCTTGAACAACGAAGTGATACGATACAAACCGCAGTTGGACAGTTATTCAACTCTTCTCAAGGAGTATGGCGAAACCCGCCCTATTAAAAAAGCATTATATTTTCCAATGCTCAAAGTCTGGAGAGAAATTTAAAACCTACAGGAGAAGTTTAACAGGCTGGCAAGCACACAGTAAAACAACTTCCTTCTCCAAGTACACTATCTACCTCAATAGAGCCACCCATCAGCTCAATCAGCCCCTTGACTATATTAAGACCAATCCCAGTGCCCTCTGTCTTAGTCGATTCATTGTCCATCCTGTAAAAAGATTTAAATACTTCACCCATTTTATCGTTAGGAATACCATCACCCGTATCCTTCACTTTAATGCAGATTCTGCGATCAGATATTTTTTCACATTCGAATGTAATCGATCCGTTAACACGATTGTACTTGATAGCATTAGACGTCAAATTCAACAGGATTTGCCTTAAGCGCATCCTATCGGCTCGGACATGATATTCTGGATCAACAGATAATCGATTTGTAATTTCAATATTCTTTTCACTGGCCAAGGGTTTGACCATAACTATCAATTCATCAACCAGACTCTTAACATTGACACTCTCTAAAGAAATTTTCATTTGCCCGGACTCGATTTGAGACAGGTCAAGCAATTCATTGATAAGGGTAAGAAGATGATTCCCAGCTATTAAAATATAAACAACATTATTTTTTTGATACACCGTTAATGGTTCATCAAAATTCATATTCAATATTTGCCCAAAACCAAGAATGGAATTCATCGGAGTTCGCAATTCATGACTCATTCTGGAAAGAAACTCTGACTTGGCCTTATTGGCTCTCTCAGCTTCTTCCTTTGCTTCAACCAGTTTTTTTTCAGCCTCTTTCTTTTTTTGAAGGGTCTCCCACTCTCTCAAAACCATTCTTACAACAGTTGGAAGAAAGGCTAAAGATTTTTGGGATTTAACCAAATAATCAAATGCTCCTGCCTTCATTGCATCAACAGCTTTTTCTTCGTCACCTCTACCGGACATCACTATAAGCGGATATCTAGCTTCGCTTTTTTCTGACGTTAGCAATTCCATTCCACTGCCATCCGGCAGGCATAAATCGGTAATCACAATATCCGGAGTGGAATCCGACATATGAGCTTTTGCCGCAAAAATACTGGCAACAACGAAAACCTTGTATTTATCAGAACTTCCATAGAATGCCCTACACACAACTTCAGCATCCGTTTGCTCGTCTTCAACTAAAAGAATATGGAGTTTTTCGTGTATCATTTATAAGAGATGCTTTTTCTATTTGAAAATTAAGGGCATAATTAATGATAAGGTTAATTTAACAAAGGTCAACCTATAAAGTAAGCTGTTAAGAGCACCAACAAAACACATCCCCCATTTTCGGATATGAAATAAAGAGTTTCATATCTATCCTTCACAAATCCATTACCCCCTTTGCTTTTCAAACCTTGTATTTTTTTGTCGCATTGGTTAACCTTTAAGATGAAGTAATTAAAGACATTTTCAAATATTCATTTGAAGGAAATATTTATGGATGAAATCCGATATTTTATGGAAGAATCAATTCTCTCCATTACTCCCGGAGCCACGGCAAAGGAAGCGGCGGAGTTAATGCGTAAGAACTCCATCAGTTCCCTACTCGTTGGTGAAGAAGGAGATTATTCGGGTTTTTTAACAGATACAGATTTAACTCGCAAACTGGTCGCGACGAATCGAGACCCTGAACAAACATCGGTTGCCGCTTTATCAAGCGAATCTGTAATTTCAATGGATGCAGATCGATCCATGGCAGATGCTTATGCCTGTATGAAGGAAAAAAATATTCGTCACTTAGCTGTTTCGGATAACGATAAAATCACAGGCATTCTTTCCATAAAAGACTTTGCAAATTACTACAACAACAAACATTCTCAAGGTGGTGAGGAAAAAGGTGAAATTCAGTATTTCATGCAGAATTCAATTATAAATATTGAATCTTACGAAACCGTTCTTACTGCAGCTCAAAAAATGGCAGACAAAAAAGTCGGCGCATTATTGGTCACTGAAAGGGGCAAAGCAAAAGGTATCCTTTCTGAATCAGCCATGACCATGGATGTGATTGCTCAGGGCTTGGATGTTGCAACAAGCAAAGTTTCATCTATTCTCAGCCGCCAATTGGTCACCATTGAACAAGGTCAATCAATGGGTGATGCTTATCAACTCATGAGAGATAAAAATGTTCGTCATCTATTTGCAACCCGAGGCAAAAAAATCGTCGGAATGCTTTCTATAAAAGATTTCGCTAATTATTATAACTTTAAGTTTTGCAAAAAATTAAGTGATGAGGATAAGGTCAAACATTATATGCAGGAAAATTTGGAGACCGTCGATGAAACCTTCACTGTCCTGCAAGCTACAGAAATCTTAAAAGATAAAGAAATTGGTTCTCTGCTGGTTAAAGAACAGGAAAGTATCACAGGTATCGTTACCGAAGAGGATTTTGCCAGAAATGTATTGGGCAACAATCTTGACCCCGCTAAAACTACAATTGCCCAGATTATGAGAGTACCCTGTAAATTAGACGAGAACCAACACATGGATGAGGCATTAGCTCTTATGCATGAAAACGATGTCAGATATATTGCGATCACCAGTAAATCCAAGGTGAAAGGAATCATTTCACTTAAAGATTTGACAATTTACTACAAACAAAAATATATCAACACCAATGAATTGGATGAATCGTCCTCCTAATTTCCAGCCCTACTCATATTTCAACTCAGCCTTTCCAGCGTGATCCGTTTCAAATGAACAACACCCGGTCAAAATCAAAAAATATAATATTGATGATCGGAGATGGACTTCGTCATCAATATTTCTTCAAGCAATTAAATTCCAGACATCACATTGCCGCAGTTTTTATTCTGTCATCAAACTACCCGAAACCAACAGCTAAAACGAAGGAGGAAAATGATGCCTGGAATTGGTTCTTTAACAGAAGAAACGAGTTTGAAAAGGACACTCTCACTCCAACATTAGAGCTAAAGCCGCAAAATAAACCGGACATCATTAATCTTGAAGGAAGTAAACTCAATTCACCGGAGACCCTATCCCTTGTCAAAAAGTATTCCCCAGGATTCATTGCAGTATTTGGAATAGGCATACTCAAAGAAGAGATTTTATCTTATTGTCCGGATTCAATCTATAATCTACATGTCGGGCTCCCTGAATTCTACAGAGGGTCCTCATGCAATTTCTGGCCAATTTACAATCGCGATTTAAAAAATTTAGGCGCCATAGTTCACAAAGTCGAAAAAGGTATCGACACCGGGGAAATTGCCGAAAAAAAAGTCATCACTTTAAAACTCGATGACAATGAACAAAGTATCATGTGGGAAACGTTAATAGTCGGCACCCAATTGATGAATGAAACCCTTCAGAAATGGGAACGGGACGCACTTCATTTAAAAGTTCAAAATCAAATCGGCAAACAGTATAAAATGAAGGAGTTTAATCCAGCTGCTATTCTAAACGTAAAATTAATGGTGGAATCTGGTGAACTTAGGTCTGAGTTGGAGTCAACTATAGGCAAAAAGCCTTAAACCTTTATACGGCGAAAGAAATTCGCGTTCCAACACTAAACAATATGAAAAACAAATTGTTCTTCGTCTATGCTCTCTCCTTTGCTCTAAACCTTGTCCTACTTTGTTTCCAAGCTTATGGTCAGAGTCAGAATGCGGAAAGGTTTACTAATCTTGGAGCAATATCAATCTCTGACAAATTCACTCTACCTGCGAATAGACGAGCAATTGTTTTTAGAATCAAAAATAACACGACCCGAAGTATCAGTCAGATATTTGGTAGGGTTTATAGGATAGACAAATTAGCAGCTGACCCTGGTAAAAAATTTTTACTGATCAATAATCCCCATAAAGGAGGTAACATCTTAAAAGGAAGCCCTCACCTCCCCGGAGCGATTGCGGAATGGAATTTTACTCTCGCCGTGAAACCAGGAGTGGCAGATCAAAATCTGAGCTACACCTTGCAAGTTCGTCCTCGGTCTATATTTTTTTCGACCGTAGAACCAATGAGAAAAGCCAAAGAAAAACCTTAGCTTAAGTACCCTTAGGTTCTTTCAAGTGCCCCTTTGCTAGCTATATATCGAATTACCTGCAAAAGGTCATTGCAGGTAACATCTCCCTTTTTAAAAATTTGTTCAACATCACCCTGAAGACGACCTCTTTCCTCGAGCGTTAGCTCCTTCGCAGAAATAATTATAATTGGAATCGCTCGCCAAAGCGGGTTTTGCCTTAATCGTTGCACCACCTCGAAACCGTTTATACCTGGGATAACAATATCCAGCAAAATCAATCCGGGGAGGTCACCTTTCTCCTCTAACTTTTCAAAAGCAGAGGGGCCATCAAAAGCTTCAACAACATTCCAACCATCTTTTCCTAGAATTCTGCGAAGCGCTTCACGGTTAATAGCATCATCTTCAACTATTAGTATTGAAAACTCACGCGAAGTTTTTTTATATTTTTTTAATACTGTAACAAAATAATCCCAATCTAGAGGTTTGGGTAGAAACTCGGCTACACCTTCTTTTCTAGCACGCTGTTCCTCTTCCGCATCGGTCAATGCAACAACAGGTATATCTTTAAGCTTTGGATGATCTTTTAATCTCTTAAAGATATCCCAACCCCTCCCTCCATCAATCCTCACATCAAGAATGATGATTTGCGGAATATTTTTTTCAGCCACTTTAAATCCAGCATTTCCTTCCACAGCAATTTCTACCTGATAGCCTTCTCTTTCTAAAAATTTTCGAATTAAATTACTTATAATTGTGTCATCATCAATTACCAAAACCTGATCCGCTTCAAACTCAACCAGAGATGCGTCGCGTCTATCATCATATTTTTCTTTCTTTGACAGTTTATCTTCATCAAGGTACTTCCCAGCCCACTCGGACCAGCCTTCGACAGATTGCTTTTCAAAGGTCTTAATCTGTGAGTAGTCCTGAGGCAAAAATAAGGTAAACGAAGAACCTTTTCCGAGCTCACTGGTAGCCTGAATATCACCCCCCAGCAATTGGGCTAAACGTTTACTAATTGCTAAACCTAAACCCGTTCCTCCAAATTTTCTTGTAGCTGAATTATCAGCCTGAGTGAACTCTTCAAATAATTCTGGAATTTTTTCTGGATCGATTCCAATTCCTGTATCTACAACAGTAAAATGAAGCCAATTAACATCTTCGACGATCTTGCCCGTTACCGATAAAGTAACTTTCCCTTTTTCTGTAAACTTGCATGAGTTGCCTATTAAATTTAACAGTATTTGACGAATGCGCGTAGAGTCTGAAAACATTTTATCTGGAGCATTCAGCATGACCGTTTCAATTGTATTGTTCTTTTTTTGAGCCAGCGGCTTGATCGTTGCGACTACTTCTTCAACAAGCTGCTTTAGAGTAAAAGATTCTGAATGAACTTCAATTTTCCCAGCATGGATCTTGGATATTTCCAAAATCTCGTTTATCAACCCAAGCAAATGCCGACCCGCAAGTTCTATTGCTGACAAATCTTCCAAAAAATCGAGGCGCTGCATTTTTCGAGCTTCGAACTGAAGGATTTCACCATAACCAAGAATTGCGTTTAGAGGAGTTCTAATTTCATGACTCATATTTGCCAAAAACTCGCTTTTAGCTTTGGCCGCGGCTTCGGCCTCCTCTTTTGCTACCACCAATGATTCTTCTGCAAGTTTGCGAAAAGCAATTTCCTCTTCCAGTTCGACTTTTCTTTTTTCCAAATCCTGAGTTCGAATACTAACTGTTTCTTCAAGATTTTTATTCTGTTCCCAAATCAAACTGTACAATGCAGCACTTTCCAATGCGTTTGAAGTACTCTGCAGAATCACAGTGAGAGGATAAAGAATAGTTTCATTGATAGCTTTAACTTTAGACAGGACCCTGCCGACAAACATTCCGCGGACTCGGGTTTTAGTAGCCAACACATGGAAAACAAGAGAATGTTTTCCCGAGGGGACTTTGACTACAACAGCACGGTTTTGATTCAAAGCCCAAGCAAAGGTTCCGTTTTCAATTTGGGCATCCACTTCCTCTTGAAGGGATACCTTATTCGAGGGAGGATTAATTTCTTTTAAAATAAAATCAGAGTTTTCTTCATCGACAAGATAAACTGCAGAAACTTCGAAATCAATCAACCGTTGCACATGATTTAAAGCGACTTTCAAAATACGATACGGCTCTCT
>JAJDBA010000172.1 GCA_029261675.1 Nitrospinaceae bacterium | reverse complement strand
TTAAAAAGGTTAATAATTTGTTGAACATGATAAGCGGTGATCGCCTGCATATCTCCTGTAATACGACAAAAAATCTCTCGCACAAGCCTTTGCCTCAATGCAATGGGATAGGATTGGAAATTTTCAATGTCCCAAACAATATATTTTTCGTTACGCTCGCCGAGCTTTTGACTAATGATATCTCTTGTCATATGAGACAATAAAGAATCCTCCTCCCTCGCAATTCCCGACATTTCCTGTAGACATTTCTTTATACTAGGATTGTAAGTCTCGAGATGCGGGATCAACTCATGTCGAATTCTGTTGCGTAGATACTTTTTATCTAAATTTGAAGAATCTTCCCGAAAAGAAATATCATTTTCTTTGAGATACACTTCCAAGTCTTTCCTGTGAATTCCCAAAAAGGGTCGAATAATATAGCCTCTCACCTGAGGGATCCCCGTCAACCCCTTCAAACCCGTCCCTCGGACAATATTCATCAGAATGGTTTCGACCTGATCGTCTGCAGAATGCCCCAAAGCGACCTTATTCCCTCCAACTGACTGCAAGATTTCTTCAAAAAATTGATAGCGAAGTATTCTAGCCGCATCTTGAAAAGAGGTCTTTAATTGCAGACGTTCATTAGCAACATCAATTTTTTTTAGATAGAAAGGCAGCTTCAAATTCTCTGCGACACTTTCGACAAAATCAGCGTCAGCATCGGAATCTTTTCCTCTCGCCATATGATTAATATGAACAACTGTCAAATTGTAACTTTGAATTCGGGAAAACCAATAAAGAACGTGAAGAAGAGCAATTGAATCAGCACCACCAGAAACACCGACCAAGACTTTATCTCCGGGCGTAATCAACCCTCTTAAGACTTGTTCAATATTTATTAGAAAAGAGTTCATAAATCATCCCTTAACTACAAATCAGATTTCTGGCGGTAAAAATTAGGAGGGATAAACAGAATCAAGCGATTATTATTAGAGACTGTCCAGCAACCTTTGTTTGCGTCTTTGATATTCAGCTTCTGTAATCTTCTCATCAGAGCGCAGTTCCTTTATGCGTTGCAATTTTTGCTCCAAGGTTTGAAGAGGAGAACCGTTTTGGCTACGATTTGTCTGCTTTGATTTTTCAACAGATTTATACATTTCCTCCCACTTATCCTGCATTTCCCTTTTTTTTGCACTATTTCGGGACAAGCGTTTTTTTTGCGATAAGCCATTGGATTTAACAGAACCCGTATTACGACGTTGGTCATTGACCGAACTAGAAAGGTTGGTATATTTTTTTGCTTCTTCGAACAGTGAAGTCTCAATAAATGCAGACTTTTTCAACTCGTCCATCCATTCTTCGTAAGCCGACTTTTGTTTTTTGTTGGAAAGAATGAATTGAATTTTATTCTTAACATCTTTTAGAGGAAGCGTCCTACCAGGTAAAACTTCCGCAACTTTAATTATATGATAGCCATACGCTGTCTCAACGATATCGCTAATCTCCCCTTCTTTCATACTATAAACCGCGTTTTCAAATTCAGGGACCATCTTGCCTTTTTCAATATAACCAACATCGCCCCCTTCACTGGCTGAGATATCTTCTGAATACTCTCTTGCAGCATCAGCAAAATCTTTACCTCTTTTAATTTCTTGAAGAATTTCTTTGGCTTGTAAAAACTTTTTTTTCTTTTTATCTGTGGACAATCCTTTTTCAGTAAGAATGAGGATATGCCTTACCCGAGCCTTGCCTGGGTCCCAAAAGTCTTTCTGGTTATTATGGTAATATTTTGCGATATTTCTTTCACTTACAGTCACACGACTGCCCAATTCAAAACGAACCACCTTCGACACGAGAATCTGATCCCGAATATGGTTTTTATAGGACTCCATCGATCTGCCCTCCGACTCCAGCATTGAGGCCAACTGCCCCTCCTGCAAACCGTTCTTCTTTTCTATGTCCGTTACAGCGGCTTCCACTGCTGAATCATCTACCGCAAGCCCCCTTTTCTTTCCTTCCTGAAGTTGGAGTTTTTCCTCTACAATCGTATGCAGAGCTTCCTCTAAAATCTCTTTTTCACTGCGGCCTTGTAAATTACCTCTATATTTTTGTTTAAGAAGCTCCACTCTTTCATTGACAGAACTCAAAGTAATGATTTCGCTATTCACCTTTGCAACAACACGATCAAGCACTTTCGCCATTGCTGTATCTGACATGAAAAATATCAGAAACAAAAGGATTGTAAGAAAGGTCTGATCAATTAATTTTTTCAAGAGTTTCATATTCAATTTCTATTTTGGAATCTTGTTTAAGCTTTAAAAACCATTCCTGAAAAGCCTGATCTTGAAGATGCTGAAGAAGAATTTTTTTAACCCTACTCTTAGATTCTTCAAAATCCATTTTTCTTTCTTCTATTTTATCCACCACCTTGAATAAGTGAAAACCGTAAGGCGTCTTAATAATACCGCTGACTTTATTTATTTTTAATTTAAAAACATCATCAAACTCTTCCGGCATCTGTCCGGCTTCAAAATATCCTAAATCTCCACCTTGGGCACCTTCGGGACCTAAAGAATATTCCATAGCAAGAGCTGGAAAGGTCTTTTGTTTGCTGCTCAGTTCTTTTTGTATTTCTCGGATTTCTTCTTCAGACTCGACCATAATGTGAAGAGCTCTTACTTGCTCCTTTTTATGGAAATCCTTATTATTCTTATCGAAATACTCACGTAATTCCTTATCACCTACTGACACTTTACTATTCACCTGTTGATGAATCAATTCATTTGTCAGGAGTTTCCTTTCTATAGATTTCTCCCAATCTGCAATTGAAATACCCCTCATATCTAACGTTTTCTCAAACGCCCCCTCAAGGTACCCCTCCCTTGCTTTTTTCAAAGTACTTTCCAGAACATTCTGTTCAATAGAAATATTTTCTTTAGCTATTTCTTGTAAAATCAAAGTATTTCTAATTAATTCATCCAGCACTCTTGTTTTAATCCAAACTAATTCCTCTGGTTTGAGTTCTTCAAGGTTTTGAACTCTAAAAATTTTTTTTTGTGCTCCCAATACTTTATCGAATTGTTTTGCAGTAATTTTTTCATCATTCACTTTCAAAACAACCGCATCATTCGCTACCTCTCCTCCAGGAGGATTATTATTAAAGCAAGAGCTTAAAAGAGAAATCACTGACACTATCAGGAAGAGCTTTAAATAACTTCTCATACTCATACCTTTTTTAAAGTCAATGATCGAGAAAGTTTTTGCAGATACTCACAAACCATTTTCAAATCTGTCTGCCAACCCTTTCTTTCTAGAAGAATACCTATTTGAAATTCAGACAACATTTTTAATCGCCCATCAAGAATAGCCGTAAGGTCTTCGGCACTGAGTGGCGTAGAGGGGAGCAATGTCAGAAAAACCTCACCATTTTTCATCTGCGCTTTGCTTATATGCAACCTCTGACACAACACACGAATTTCAAGTAACGCCAGCAATTTCTCCACGGGCTCTGGACGTGGACCAAACCGATCACTCATTTCTCGAGACAATTCCATACATTCATTTCTGTCTGAGGCAATTTGTATTCGGCGATAAAAATCCAACCTTTGATTTAGGTCAGGAATATATTCATTGGGAATAAAACCTTTTATCATAAGATTGATTTCTGTATCCACTCTGGCTTCCACCTTTTCACCGCGAATATCCTTAGCCATGTCCTCGACCAGCTTGCAGTAAAGATCGAAACCCACAGAAGCAATATGTCCAGATTGGTTACTGCCCAGCATATTACCAACGCCTCTTATTTCCATATCTCTTGCAGCCATTTGGAAACCTGCTCCCAATTCACTCAACTCCTCCATAGCTTCAAGACGCTTGCGTGCTTCGTTGCTCAAAATACCAGCACCTGGAATCAATAAATAGGCATAGGCCTGATGCTTGTACCTGCCTACACGACCACGCAGTTGATAAAGTTGTGCCAATCCAAACTGATCAGCGCGATTGATGATAATGGTATTAGCGGAAGGAATATCCAATCCAGACTCAACAATAGAAGTGCTAAGTAAAACATCCACCTCTTTTTCGAGAAACCTTTTCATAACTTTTTCAAGTTGATGTTCCGGCAATTGACCATGTGCAATATCAATCACAACTCCTGGCACCAGCGTCTGTATCAGTTCCGCAATTGAATGGATACTGTGAATTTTATTGTGCACGAAAAACACCTGCCCGCCTCTGTCCACCTCTCGCAAAATGGCATCACGAATTACCTCTTCATCAAACTTTCTTATAAATGTTTTAACAGCAAGCCGATCCAGCGGCGGAGTCTCTATCACACTTAAATCTCGTACTCCCATTAAAGAAAAATGCAGGGTGCGTGGAATGGGCGTTGCGGTAAGTGTTAAAATATCGACCGAGTTTCTGAGCTTTTTCAATTTTTCTTTGTGCTTCACCCCGAACCTCTGCTCTTCATCCACCACGATCAGTCCCAATGAAGCAAACTCCACATCCTTGGAAAGCAACCGATGAGTACCGATAATAATATCCACCTCACCTCGCTTTAACTTTTCCAATGTCGCTTTTTGCTCGCGCGGTGTTCTGAAGCGGTTGACCATATCAATGCTGACAGGATATTCTTTGAAACGTTCCTGAAATGTCTGCAGATGTTGTTGCGCTAGAATCGTGGTCGGTACCAGTACCGCCACCTGTTTTTTGTCTAGAACAACTTTAAATGCTGCGCGCATGGCAACTTCTGTTTTTCCATAACCCACATCACCACAAATGAGTCGGTCTGTAGGCTTATCGCTTTCCAAGTCATTTTCTACTTCTTCAATGGCTTTCAACTGGTCATCTGTTTCTTCATATTCAAAAGAGTCTGCAAATTCACGCACCAATAATGTGTTTGCTGAAAAAGCTTGTCCTTTAGCCAACTCTCTTGACGCGTAAAGTTTCAACAAATCTCCAGCCATCTCTTCAATAGCTTCTTTTACTTTCTTCTTTTGTCTTTTCCAGGCAATCCCTCCCATTTTGCTTAAAGGAGGAGGGGTATCGGAACCACCCACATATTTCTGAACAAACCCCAATCCTTCCATGGGAAGGTAAAGTTTCTCATCGTCGGCATATTCGATATTCAAAAACTCTCCACTTCCCATACCAGTCTTTATTTCCTTTGTTCCGAGATAAAGACCGATGCCATAATCAACATGTACAAGATAGTCTCCCTTTTTTAAATCTTTCAATCCTCTTTGAAAACTCTTTGAATTGGATTTCTTTCTATGCCGATGTTTGTGTGACCTGCCAAAAATTTCATGCTC
>JAJDBA010000171.1 GCA_029261675.1 Nitrospinaceae bacterium | reverse complement strand
AACTGCCATCAACAACGCGCTTAGAACAAGGTCCATTTGCATGCGTGACTGCATCGACGAATCTATAACGTGACGGGAATAGAGGTCGATAATAAACAGCCAAATACAACCACCCTTCATAGGTTTTAATATAGGTGATATTTTTGTTCCGTTCTATTACCTCCACCTTCGAAGATTCAAATATTTTTTCCAGCCCTTCTAGATGCCTATTAGAAACTTCAGTGTGCCTATATTTTTTGACTGCCAACATGCCGATACATCATGGGTTTCTATATATTGAATTACATATTCCCACAGTTTAATATTTTCTGGCCTAGAATTATGTGAATTTGTTATAAGGCATAAATCGAACTTTTTTGTTTTCTTTGAAAAACCAACCAGATACTTTGAAGTATGGATTGATCCTAATACGCAATTTTACAAATCTTTAGTGTCATGCAGAGTATATGTGTCAGATCATATTTCTACAACGTGGGTGGATGCATTTTATTGCGATGTCCCTGTAATACTTTTTCTTGATCTTGATCAATATTTTATTGTTAATGAAGTGAAGCGTTTGTTTGAAGAACTTCAAGCTGTGGAAACTTCTCATCCTACAGCAGAATTAGCAGCTTCTTTTTTAAATGGAAAGTATGAGAATATTGAGGAATGGTGGCAAATGCCAGAAGCCAAAGCAGCCATAGATAAGGTGAAAAATTATTTTTTCACCGTTCCTTCCGGTAACTTTGTTAAAGAATGGACTCAAGAATTAGTTGCTCTACGTGGTAAAACGATGAAGGACAAATTGAATCGCAAGAAAAGCATCACGGAATTGGCGTAGTTGGGTTTTGCAAGAGGGGTATTGATATCGATTTGTGATCAAGAGGCGAATTGAAATATTGTCAGAGATAGACTCCGGTTGCAGAAATGTAATCGCAATTGGATGGAGGTTTAAGTCTGACTTCCGGGAGATTTTTTGCCTTCGTAGAAAATAATTTTAACCTCTTCTTCGGTGATCAACCCTTCTTCAATAATTTCACCGAGTTTGGGTTTCACGCGTTCAATATTTTCTTTTCGATCGACTACTTCAATTACAATCGGAAGATCATCAGACAATCGTAAAATGGAGGTGGTGTGTAATTTGCTCGTTTTTCCAAATCCGCTGATACCCCTTAATGCAGTGGCTCCTGCCAACCCTTCCTGTTTGAAAAATTCTATCAGATACTTTGATAACGGTTTGCCTTCGTATTTGTCGGATTCACTGATAAATATTCTCAGTAAAATGGCATCGGACTCTTTTTTCATTTCATCCCCATTCCAACAATCATGAGTTTTCCCAGGTAAATGGCGAGGAGACATAATGTTACCGTGCCCACAAGGTTGAGTCCAAACATCATATGCTCGCTTTGTTCCAGCAGCTTCATTGATTCAAAGCTGAAGGCTGACATGGTAGTGAAAGAGCCTAGTACGCCAAGGGTCAAAAATACTCGAGCCTCTTCGCCAAACAGTCCTCGGTATTCTGAGGCATACATTATTAGGGCCAGCAAAAGACTGCCCAGGAAATTGACCCCAAGGGTACCTAAGGGGAAAGTTAAGAGCCCACTTTGAATCCAACCGCTGACCCAATACCGTAAAATGGCTCCAACAAACCCACCTAATCCGACTAGTAACCAAAGTGACATAAAATATACCTTATTAACAATCTCGCGATTGTACCACCCCCTTACTGGGGAGGCAAAAAGTCAATGCACTTTCGAGCGGGCAGTGATCGTCAAGCTTCTGGGTGCCATTTTTAGTTTCTTGCAATGATGTATTCGTGATTTGCAAGGAAGTTACTCTTGATGATGGAGGATTTTCCTGTCGACCAGGTTATTTCAATGCTTTGAATATTTGCATATGCTCCCAAGCCGAAATGCGCTAGCGGTGCGTCATAAGAATGAAATCCGCCACCTGTCTTTATTTCTCGCATCTGATGCTTCTCTCCGTTTTTGCCATAGCGGATGATGACTCTGCATCCGAGGCAGAAGTGATTTCCTTTTTCGTCACGCAGTTTGAAGGTGATGCTATTATTTTTCGATTCATTATTGGTATAAACCTTAAAGGTGCCATAAAGTGTATTGGCGATGATATCGAGGTCACCATCCCGATCTATATCCAGATAGGTATATGATGAACTGTGGTCGTAGTCATCCAGTCCGAACTCTTGTGCTGAAGAACTAAATGCTTTTCCTTTCTGGTTATGAAAGAAATTGTTGGCTGCAAACTCCTGAGTGATGGGCACACCGTTTGTTACATAGAGATCTTGCCATTGATCGTTATCCAGATCTGCGAAACGAGCATTCCAGCTCCATTCTGCCGTTGCGATTTTAGTTTGTTCTGAAACATCCTTAAAGGTATGGTCGGTTTGACCGGATAGAAGAAGATTAAACTGAGTCTTCATAGGAATTTCCTCATCCGTCGAGAGCTCTAGATGTTGGGCTTTGAAATATTTTTTGCAGACCAGGTTGTTGAGCATGAAAGGTGCAGAAATTTTTTCGCAGAGTGACTTGTCTTTGCGGGCGGTTGCTACTAATGCCATACGCATAACCATGCACTCTTGAACTTGATCAATATCCTCCAATAATGTGCATTTTTCTGAGATATCCTGTTTTTCTGGATTCAATAAGGTAGCCAATCTTACAAGCTGATAGCAGGATTTTTTATTAAGAACACTTTTTCCAGATTCACAAAAATCGAATCCCACATTTTTCATGGTGTCGCCAAAAATATTTGAGACCACATCCAGCCCGCGTGACATCCCAATGTTAGCCAGATAAATATCGGGAATCAGGTCGTTGTTGAAATCCCCAGTATCAATGCTCATGGTGTTTTGAGTGGTGATGGGAATTACATTGTCTTGATGGCGTATTTTTTTAAATGCTCCTTTGTCTGTGCCGTGATAGTACGTGTCGGATACGCGATAATCGTTTCCAATCATCAGATCAGGCTGCCCGTCCAGATTGATATCGGAAAACAAAGCAGAATGAGTTTGGCCGGGAATGCCTTCCAGCGGCTGAGTGCTAAAATCAAGGTTATGGTTTATTATCAACTGGTCCGTGGCCTGTTGTATTGGTTTGCGAGTCAGGATACCCAAATAGTAATTGCCGTTGATGATATCGAGATAACTATCATGGTTGATATCCGCGAAGGCCGAAGCGCTGGTAAGAAGTGCGTTGCCATTGGGTATTTTTTTAACAACAATTTCCCCCTCTACAGGAATAGGGTTCAACGCCACATAATTTCCTTCATTAAAAGTGGTCAGAAAAATATCCAGCCAGCCATCGTTATTTAAATCAACCAATGCAATGTTGATGGCTTGTTTGCCTTTGAGCTCGGGAACATCACTAAAAACTTTTTTGAAACTTTTTCCGTAAAGGTTCTGATAAAGCTCGAATCCATTATCCGTTGCAATCGCAAAGTCCGTCCAGCCATCGCGATCGAAATCCCCGGATGCAATGCCGCGTCCAAAAAATAGTGGATCAAAAAACATTTTTGGAGACATCGAATTCGAATAGGTGATTTCCATCTCGGTTCCATTTCGAATGGTGAAAGGTTTTCCTTTTTGTGGATTCCTAGGTTCATGCGAAATAGCCTGAACTACAATGTTCTCATTCTTAAAGATGATGGGGGACGCCTGCCGAGTCCGGGGCGCCAGTGAAAAATTCGTTGCACTATTTGAATGAGATGAAGTTTTTTTGTTGGAAGGCAGATCTACGATCTGATCGTATTGTTGTAACCATTGAACGTGGCGATATTCTACGAATCCATTGGTGATGTAGCCCAATCCAACGCCGATCGCGAAAACAATGAGGAAAAGTTTTATCGCCAGGAAAGTGGAAAATGTGCGTGCAACAATCATTGCAGAGTAAATGCTGAAGGTGCCAAAGGTGAATAGTAGAGTTGCGACGAATCCTGGTGCGAGGCCCGACATCATCAATGTTTGTGCCAGCATCAGATCAAAGGCTATTGGCAAGGGCATCAGCGTACCCATAAAAGACATCAGGCTAAGGTTGATCAGGTTGATAGGCGCACCAATCAACTTGTCGAAGCTCATTAGATGGCTTGCAACGGCTCCTAACGCCCCAGCCAACAACATGAGAGGGACTGTTCTTATGAAGATATATTTCAGCCCTTTTAAATATTCTAGGGTTGCACCTTTGACTGCTTGTGCCCAAGATTCTTTTGTGATGTCGCAAGAGGTATCGATTTCGCAAATGGGATTTTCGATAGCCTGTCGTTTTTTGTCAGATATTAGCGGGACGATGAGAAGAATCAGCACAAAGGTTGCCAGCAGTTTGGCTAGTGCCATATAAAAAGGAAAAATGGAGAACAGCATGGTCAGAACTATGATGTTCAAAGTGGGCGAGCTGAACATGACCGCTAATGCCGTTTCCATTTTACTACCCGCCTCGTACATTCCTTTGGCTATGGGGGCGACGCAATTGACGCAAACTCCGAGTGGTGTGCCAACGAACATCCCCATAAAACTATTGCGAAAACGTTTATCCGAAGGCTGTCTTGGAGTGTATTTCAGAAGGGTGAAGAAACCTGCCGCGAGTACAAGTCCGAAGGCCATGCCGCGCCAATTGGTTTGATACCAGTTTAGAGTGGTAATCATTGCTCGTGTAGAAAAGTCGGCGTTTCTGGATGCGTGGAAGTGAGCATCATTGGTGAGAGGGTCTTCAAATGCTTCGGTGCCAGAAAGAGCCGCCTTTGTGTCCAAAGCAGGATAGCGGGAGATCATCCAAAAGCTACAGGCAACGCAGATAAGAAATATGAGAAGGACTGTGAATCTTCGATTAACAGGCATTGTGTTTATTATTTGGAAAATAATTTCTTTATTTAAAGAGTGTAAAACATCCCAGCCATCAACTTCTCAAGCCACTGGGCTTGAGTCATTCTAAAAGAGGGACCTATTGAAGCTCCCCATTTTTAACAGAGGATTCAGAGGGAGTAGCTATTTTTACCTTAAATAAGCATGAAAGTGGGAATCAAATTTCGCACCTTGCCTGCAAGAACCCATATTGATAGAATCCATTCCACTGAAAACTTGGTGTTATAATAACCTCGTTTGTTTCCCGCCATGCATCAAGAAAGAGGAGAAAAATTTTGTCTGAAGTCGATTCCCCATCTAATTTTATTCAAAACAAAATTGATGAAGATTTAAAATCCGAGAAGTTTATTGTTCATACACGTTTTCCGCCAGAGCCTAATGGGCATCTTCATATCGGGCATGCGAAATCCATTTGCCTGAACTTTGGACTTGCTGCGAAATATTCTGGAACATGTAATTTGCGATTCGATGATACGAATCCAAGTAAGGAGGAAACGAAATATGTAAAAGCCATTCAGGAAGATGTGAAGTGGCTCGGATTCGATTGGGGTGACAACCTATTTTTTGCCTCCGATTATTTTGATCAGCTTTTTGATTTTGCCGTTCAGTTGATCCAAAAAGGCAAGGCTTATGTTGATGATTTAAACCCAGAACAGATACGCGAATACCGTGGAACGCTTTTAGAACCTGGAAAAGATAGTCCCTATCGAAATCGAAAGATTGAAGAGAACCTCGCATTATTTGAGAAGATGAAAGCCGGAGAGTTTGCAGAAGGAGAAAAAGTTCTGCGCGCTAAAATCGATATGAGCTCCGGTAACCTGAATATGCGCGATCCCGTTCTTTATCGAATATTGAAAGCAACGCATCACCGCGTGGGAGACAAGTGGTGCATTTATCCTATGTATGATTTTACGCACGGGCAATCGGACTCGATTGAAAAGATCACCCATTCTCTCTGTACTCTGGAGTTTGAGGACCACCGTCCTCTTTATGACTGGTTTTTGGATGAGTTGGAGATTTACCATCCCCAGCAGATTGAATTTGCCCGACTGAATCTCAATTATACAATTTTAAGTAAGAGAAAACTTTTGCAGCTGGTCGAAGAGGGTCATGTGGATGACTGGGATGATCCACGTATGCCGACTCTTTCGGGTATGCGCCGACGTGGTTATCCTCCCGAGGCGATCCGCGAGTTTTGCGAGCGCGTCGGAATTTCAAAGAGCAACAGCACCGTCGATTTTGCATTGCTGGAGCATTGTGTTCGCGAAGATTTGAATCGAACAGCAACCCGGGTGATGGCTGTTCTGCGCCCTCTAAAAGTAGT
>JAJDBA010000170.1 GCA_029261675.1 Nitrospinaceae bacterium | reverse complement strand
ACTATTTGCTTACGCAAAAAGGGTTGTGGGTGAATACGGTCTATCCGGTTTTTACGCAGATTTTTGTTTATTCGGGAATCACGGTTTTCAAATTCAGATTTGAGGAGCGGGAGAAAAGGTTTATTAAGGGGGCGTTCAGTCAATATCTGGCACCGGCGGTGGTCAACCAGTTAATGGATAACCCTGAATTATTAAAACTGGGTGGTGAACGAAAAGAATTGACGGCATTTTTTTCTGATGTCGCGGGATTTTCTACGATATCTGAAAATCTGGAACCGGAGGAGCTGGTTGACTTGTTGAATCATTATCTGACGGAGATGACGGACATCATAATGAAATATGAAGGTACTGTGGATAAGTTTGAGGGCGATGCAATTATTGCCTTTTTTGGGGCTCCCATTCCCCACGAGGATCATGCCCGCCGCACCTGCCTGGTCGCGTTGGAAATGCAAGACCGCCTTGCCGAGCTTCGTGAAGGCTGGAAAAAGGAAGGCAAGCACGAGTTGTTCATGCGCATCGGTATTAACACAGGAGCGATGGTTGTCGGAAATATGGGTTCCAAAAGTCGGATGGACTATACGATGATGGGGGATTCGGTAAACCTTGCGGCGCGTTTAGAGGGTGTAAATAAGCAATACCGGACTTATACTATGATCAGTCAGTTTACTTATGAACAGGTGAAGGACGATATTGAAGTTCGGGAGCTGGATTTGATTCGGGTTGTCGGTAAAAACGAACCGGTAAGGATTTTTGAAGTTCTGGCAAAAAAAGACGAGTTGAGCGAAGAAATGCAAGAAATACTTGCCATTTTTAATGAAGGGCTTGATCATTATAGAAACCGAAGGTGGGAAGAGGGCATCCAATGTTTTGAACGGGTGCTTGCCAAAAATGAAGATGATGGCCCATCATTGACTTATTTCGAACGTTGTATTACTTTTCAAACTCAGCCCCCTGCAGACGATTGGGATGGGGTGTTCGGTATGACAACCAAGTAAGGAGGTTGCTATGTTGTTTGGAGAATTTTTATTGAATCAGGGGCTGGTCAAAGAAGGCGATTTAGTATCTGCTCTGGATGAGCAACAACAGAATAAAATGCCAATGGGACAAATGGCTGTTCAAAAAGGTTTATTGGACTCGAAAGACTTGTTTAAGGTTTTGACGGAGCAAAGAAAAAGGTTGCGGGACGCTAACGATTTTGGACGTATTGCTATGGAAATGGGAATACTCAATGAGGCACAGGTAGACGAATTGATTGAATCTCAAACTACTACCAATGAGTTATTGGGAAACCTTCTGGTGGGTAAGGGGGTTATTCCGCGTGAAAAACTGGTACAGGTTTTACGGGATTTTAATTCTGCTTGTGTCAAATAAGGATAGTTTTAAAATTCAATAACCCTGATTTCATACCGGGTAGAGGAGAATTTAGTGAAGAACAAGAAACAGGTTGGGAAGGCTTTAGGAAGGGTTGCTAGCGGATTATATGTGGTGACCGCAAAATGCGAAGATAAAGAAGATGCGGTGTTAGCCAGTTGGGTCAATCAGTGTTCGTTCGATCCTCCGGCTGTGACTATTGCATTGGGTACTCTGCGCGCGGCTCGTCTTTTAGTGGAAGGATCGGATGCCTTCATCGTCAATGTTTTGCCTCAAGACGATATGACTTTGCTCAAACATTTCAGTCGTCCTCCTGAAGATATTTTTAAAGGTGTTAAAACCCGAAAAGGTTTGGACGGCATTCGTATTTTGAGTGATGCGGTTTCTTATCTGGAATGCGAAGTGGTTCATTCCATGCAGACAGGAGACCATGTCGTGTATATCGGAGAGGTTGTCGGCGGCAAAACGTTAAAAGGTGGCGACCCCTATATCCATGTGCGGGACAATGGATTCAACTATTGATCTAGTCCTATCATTTTTAAAAAGTCGGTGCGGGTGATAGCCCAATATGCTCCTGTTGCCAAAAACAGGATGGCAGATACAATGAAGGCACCCAGTTTAATCATACGCTTTGGGTCTTCTTCGTAGTACTCTTTCAGGTCACCGGCCATGCTTTCTACAACGCCTTCGTTTGCCGACTTTCTGAAGGTTTTGTCGATGGCATCGCGACCGTAGATGATCCCGAAAATTACCGCGATAATAAGTATTTCAATTGCACCGATCATTAATCCATCTACACCAGTTACTCAGTGGAGGCTTTTCTCCACTTGCTGTTTAACAAAAAAATAGCCGGAGAGTCTGGTTCAACCTGCATTTGCAGGAACCCTCCGACTGGTCAACTTTTTAGTCCCTGAATCGGGAGATGCGCTTTTAGCGCAACGGAACCCATAGTCATCCATTTTACTTGTTGGATTACCGCTGTTCCTAAATGCAGAATAGATAAAACCTTTCAGGTCGCGCCATGATCCACCGCGTACGACCTTGAATTCTCCACCAATAGGCCCTTTTGGGTTCGCATATTCGTCTATTTCTTTATAATACTCGCGATCGTACCAATCGTCCACCCATTCTTTAACGTTTCCAGCCATATTATAGAGTCCATATGCACTTTTACCCGCCTCAAGGGCGTCGACAGGCACGATAACCTCGTGTTTCGTCTCCTGATCCCAAGTTTGATAATACCGAGCCAGTTCAGGCGAAGGCGGCTGATTGCCCCAGGGGTAGATAGTGGAGTTTTCACCCCGCGCGGCTTTTTCCCATTCGGCTTCAGAGGGCAGACGCTTTCCCTTCGATTTACAATAATCATTTGCCGCCTGCCAGGAAATGTTGTTGATGGGATAGTTTTCTAGCCCAGGTCGTGGTTGGAATTTTCCGGTATATACCAAGGTCCCAAATTTATTGTCAGAGTAGTATTTTTTAACCTTATTTTTGGTATTTAAAAACATGGAAAAGTCTTTTGCCGATACTTCATATTTGTCGATGTAATAACCGTCTAGAAAAACCCGATGCTCTGGGCTTTCATCTTCCAACTTGCCGTTCAATCCCATATTAAAAAAACCGGAAGGAATATGGACCATTTCGGATGGCAGGATATTATTTGATATTCTTTTGAGAAATACGGCATCTTTTTTTGCATAGGTTTGCAATAAAGATCTTGCTTCACCTGCGAATTCTCCATCTGCTTCCAGATTGAGGTAAGACTGTAAAAAATCGCGTGCTTTTTCAATCTGTTTTGATTCGGAATATATCCAGCCAGAAAAAAACTTCAAATCAGCTCGTTGTGAATAGGGGGTGGATTGAATATCTGTAATTAAGCTTTCCGCAATCTGCGGCGGGTTTACGGCTAATACTTTTCGGTACCACTTTTTAGCATCGGGATATTGTTTTTGTAGTAAAGAATAAAAACCCAGATTCATCATCGCCAGGGTTTTTAGGTTTTCAGAATTTATATTCTTGTTGAGTCCTCTTAGTGTCCAGGCAGAAGCCATTGCAAGGTCCTCAATGCGATAATAAGTCCAGCCCAGTTGGATATAATTTTTCAAGTCGCTTGGGTTCTGGTCAATGAGATATCGGTATTGCTCTATCGCATGAGAAAAATCACCCATGTGGTAGAAGGATTCTGCCAGTCCCGCTTGTATCTTCTTATTGCCAGGAGATTGTTTTTGAATATCTTTTAAGGTTTGAATGGATAGGGCATGTTGTCCTAGTCGTCCAAAAGCATTAGCAATGTTGATTTTATTTTGAATGCTCTCGGGTTGTAATTTTGCCAGTGTTTTTAAATGTAAAAGTGATGAGGTAATACGGTTATTTTTTAAAAACAGGTTAGCGAGTCGTTGATGGGCCGGTGCAAAATTATTATCAATTTGAACCACCTGTAAAAAACTTTCAATAGCTGCATTCAAGTTTCCACTTTGCTGGTGCACCAGACCCAGGTTGAAAAGCGTAGAAATATTTCCGGGAGAGGATCTTAACGCAATTTCATAATGTTGTATCGCTTCCGGATATTTTTTTAGTTCGGAATAAATGTTTGCCAGATTATTTTGCGCATCTATTGAAGCGGGATTAATTTTAGTAGACAATTGTAAATAAAAAACGGCTCGCTTGATTTTTTGGTTTTGGTAATACACCATTCCTATGTTTGAAAAATAGGCACCGAGAGTTTGTTTGGTATTCAGGTTTGTCAGAAAGTAGGAACTTTCTTTCCCAGAAGAGACGAGATAGCGTTGGCGATAAAAACTATCGGAAAATGATGTTCCCATTTCCGTTGCTTCGATATTGATTCGGTTATCGCTTTTTTCATAACGGACGAAAAAATGATTAGGTAGTGGAACTCCAAAGAGAGGTAGATCCAATTTTTGTCCTAAAATCAGATACAGCAATGATAAGTTCATGCAATACCCTCTTTTGGTTTTCAGCATCCCATGTAAAAAAAGTTCTTCATCGTTGATGGGAATTCCTCTGGCATCCACTTGCTCGGTATAGCGGTATCCTGCTTTGTTGTGAATAGCCATGCGTAGTGTGCCGATTATTCCATCCGCATCGCTGGAACCGTGTAAATTATTTTTTACGTCCAAAACAAGAGCAGAAATTTCTTCTCGGAGTGGCTGAGTTTCGAGAGAGGGATTCCAATGTCTAGAGATTAGAAGCAGTGTTTCTAAAAGGTCGATTTTAGAATTTTCGAGCTCTGGAATGTTGCTAAGCTCTTTTTCTATAAGGGTTTTGTCAGTTGTGTTCGAGCTGGATGCAAAGCTTGGGAGGCTGAATAAAAATAAGATTAGATAAGCAGTAATCAATCGGAAACGTGATAATATCATTTTGCACCGTCTCTTTTTTTAAGGTTTCTTCTATTATATCAGAAGTCTCCAACGCTCGAATAAAGAAACAAAGCTGATTTTTTGATAAATTTTACCGGAAATTCTTGATGAGAATTCTTGTGGCAGAGGACGATCTGGATAATGCTCGTCTGCTGGAAAATATTTTAAGGAAAAACGAGCATACCGTTGAAGTGGTTCCAGATGGTGCTAAAGCCTTGCAGCGTTTGCGTGATGAGAAATTCGATGCACTTTTGACAGACTGGATGATGCCGGAAATGGATGGGGTAACTTTGATTCAACGCGTGCGTGCTGAGGTTGAGTCTGCTCCCTTGATATTAATGATCACTGCGATAAATGATGATGACGCACGGCAACAAGTGCTGGAAGCAGGTGCAGACGATTTTTTAATAAAACCATACCGTTCAACCGATGTAGTCCGGGTTTTGTCGGATGGGCTTGCACGCCTGAATCAACCTCCTCCTGAAACCGATGACCGGATAGTGACTCCAGTTCGAGTTAACGGGCTTCCTCCTTTTGTCAGTGTGGTTGTTGCTGCGGGAACAGGTGGGCCATCGGATATTCATCAGTTTTTTCAATCGATTGATACAAGTTGTCCGGCCGCATTTTTTGTTGTCCAACATGGCCCGGACTGGATGATGAAGCTCTTGGCTCGACAGATTAAACAGGGGGCAGGGACTCCCTGTACTGTTGCATATCAGGACTTGCAACCGACTCAAGGGAATATTTATCTTGCGCCAGGTGACTATCACCTGAGTTTTTCTCCTCCACCTGTTTCTCTAGAGTTGAATCAGGAGCCTAAAGAAAACTATTTACGCCCCTCAGCAGATTTTTTGTTTCGAAGTGCGGCAACGGTGTTTGGTGAGTTTTGTGTGGCCGTAATTCTTTCAGGGGTAGGTAGAGATGGATCACAAGGGGCGAGAAATATAAAAGCTTCGGGAGGAGCCGTTTTTGTTGAAGACCCCAAGGCAGCCGCCGCACCCTCTATGCCGCAGACAGCATTAGACTCAAAGGTTGCTGATGCGATTTTACCCTTGAATATGCTTGGAGAAGTTGTGATGGATCAAGCCCATCATTTGAACGAAGAGTTGAGACGTAGAAAAAAAGAAGAATGACCCACTAACGTGGGAGGTGACTCTGCATTACGTAAAAAGTGATCAAAGTTTATTGAGCGCACCACCGAGTGGTTGCCCACTCCAATTTGGAAAAAGAGTAAGTAGACTAATTGTAAAAGGTCTGGAGATGATTTTAGCTTTACGGTAATAGACCTGTTACCATCGGGCGTGGCCCGGCTACTCCTTGCGGATCATCCAACCTTCCAGAAGAAGAATTCCAACAACAAAAAGAAATAGAGGCGTTGCCAGCATCATTCCCCCTGATGTAGGCAGTTGCGATGCTCTAAATTCTGGCTTTTTGATTTCAACTTTCAGATTTGGAAAGAAAGTTTTAATGTTCGATAATTTTTGGGGTGGTGACTCTTTGGTGTCGATATTGACGGTAAAGCTTCCGATGGGTTGCGCACCTAAAGGAAGTTTAGTTATATTTTTAGGTAGTGCTTTTTCCGGCAATTCAAAAAGAGTGTAAACGCCGGGAAAATCGGTTTTATTGAATTGAGTTTTGTCTTCAGTTGTCACCGTTAAATGAAGGTTTCCTCCCGGAGTTCGAACTGCCCATTGTCCGTTGGGTTTATCTATTTTCTGTATAAAAGTTTCACCGATCAAAAGGTTTTGTTGTGAAAAATTTTCAAGACCCCGAGTCGCGTACTGAGTCCATCTTTGTATCCACGGCAAAAAAGTAGGTTGAATGGGAAAGTCATTCCAATCTCGATCCAGTGAACTTAGAAAAACTATGACTTTCCCTTTTCCAGAATCCGATTCCAAAATCGCCGGGTTTTTGTTTGTGAACCAGCTTGCAACTTTAAAGCTTTTTTGGTCTCGGGCTTGAATCGTATAAATCGAATGGAATGGGATTTCCTTCATCTCCTGGATGGTTTTGGCAGAAAATGCTCGCATCACCGGATGCTGGTTGTTTTCAAATAGCAGATGAGTCTTTTTAAATTTTTGCACAGCCTCAAGGGTGACGGGTAACAGGTTGCCCAACTTCTCATTATAATATTTTGCATTGATCTGGTCGCCCATACCAAATATTAATGCTCCTCCCCTTAATACGAAATTTTCAAGCTCCAATTCATAGCCAACCGGAAGCTCTCGCACATTAGCAAAAATGATTACAGAGAAATTTGCAAGGTTTCTTAGTGGCAGCTCGGTAAGGGTTGAAACGGTAGGATCAATATGTGATACGGATACTGAGAATGGGTTGAGAGCTCGTTCTAGATAAAAAGATTCACTTTGATGCGAAACGGTGCCTGGATCTCCATCAACCACAAGAACTTTGATATTCTGATTTGGTTGGTGAGAGAAATAGCGAGTATCGTCTGTCAGTAATGCATCTTCACCCGCCTTAATTTTTCCTCGAATAGCATCTCCGCTACGCAAGGGAACAGAAAATTCTTTGGTGATGGTTTGCCCGGCGGGGATATCGATGAGAGTTTCTTTTTCTGTTTTCTTATCAAAAATCAAAGAAGCAGGTAGCCGCTGGTTGCTTTGCGAATGGTTCTTTATTTTTGCCTTTATTTTTAAAATGCGGCTGCGCGCTAAAAATTCTTGACGGGTTTCGACGCTTTCTACGGACACTTGATTTTTTTTCATAGCTAAGGTGGAAAAATCGAAAACCTGCAAGGGAGTATTCAGTAAGTTCGAAATCTCCGAAAAAACTTCTTTATCCCATCCATTTTCTTCAAGATCGGTTAATAGAATAAGGTTCTTTTCTTTATTGCTTGCCGTGGATAATAGCTGAGTTGCTTTTTCAATAGCATGTCCTATGTCTGTTGTTTGATAAGAGGGTTGCAGGCCATGGATTAGTTTTTCAAAGCTGCTTTTTTGCGCAATCCAATCTTGATCGGTACGTGCCGGATGCGAGGCTAATACCAGGCTGAACTCACTTCCTTCTGGAATTTTGGTTAGAAGATTCGATAGGAACTGGATTGCGGATTCAAAAAGGTTTTTTTCTTTTATGCGGCTTCTCATACTGTAAGAGTCATCGACAACGAAGACATAAGAGGATGGGGTACTACTGCGAAAAGCTTCTGAGTCGCCAAAAGAAAAAAATGGACCGGCCAGAGCCAAGCTGAGCAGAGCAATACCCATGCAACGAAGAAGAAGTAATAGAAGGCGGTTGGGATTAGATTTTTTTATAGACCGCTTTTGTGATTTTGAAAGTAAATAGACGGCAGAAAAGCGCACGTGCTTTTGTTGTCGGCGCGTTAATAAATGGATGAGTATGGGGATGGACATTCCCATTAATCCAAATAGAAAAAAAGGTGAGGAAAAATTGAGACTCATATTTTTATCAGACTTTTTCGTTTCAGCAGGTAATAGCTCAATGCTTGTTGTAAAGGGATAGAGGTATCCATGAACACATAGTCGACACCCAGTCCGTTGCTGATTTTCTTCAGCTGATCGATTTGCTCCTGTATGGCTTTTTGGTATTCCTCTCTAACATCTATTGGATCGAGCCCCACCGTTGGGTCGTCTTCGAGTGATTCGAAAACCGTATCACCATCAAAAGGTAAATTTAATTCATCAGGATGTAGAACGTGAAAAAGGATGACCTCCAATCCTCTGGACCGGAGTAGTTTTAAACTCTTGTGGATATCTTGATCGCGAGTGAGAAAATCTGAAATCAGAATCAACATGCCGCGTCCTTGTAGTCTCTCGGCAAGCCCGGAGAGAACACTTTCAATCTGAGTGACACCTTTTGCGGAAAGGGTTGAAAGCCCATGCAGAATATGTTGCAAATGCGAAGCTTTGGATCGAGGGGGTATATGTTGAACAACTTGATCATTGAACAATGTCAGCCCGACTGCATCGAATTGTTTCAAAAATAAATAGGATAACGCGGCAACCAGATTACAGGCATAGTCGATTTTTGAATCTCCCTTAGCTAAGGGAGATTCAAAAATCGACTATGCCTGTAATCTGGTTGCCGCGTTA
>JAJDBA010000169.1 GCA_029261675.1 Nitrospinaceae bacterium | reverse complement strand
GCCAAACACGAAAGTACCTTTTCCCACCCACCCCACACAGCCTGAGCCAAACACATGGGACATGTCTGCCTTAGCCCCCCGAGTCTGGCTCGCCCAGGTTCAACATCCACACCCCGAAGGAAAAACCGGGTTGATATGAATCTCGCATCCTTCCACATCCATATTGGTGGTTTCAGAGTCGAACAGGTATTTAGCTTCCGATGCAGAGGGGATACGCCAATTACTGTACCCGGCAAACTTTTCTTCATTCTTTTTTCGCGCGAGCTCCAGACTTTCGTGCCAAGTGATGAGCCGCCCCAGCTCCAACCATGTATCCCTTTTCATCCACATGATGCCATGCTTGGCATCGGTGACCGTTTCATCTCCGTTATCAATGTACTGAAGTTGTGTCGATTCCGTCATTATGCGTTTACCTTCTTCGAGGCGCTATTTGTTTTTTGATTACCGTATCTTTTCGACAAATCCGAACCGAGCCAAAAGAATACTCTTCCACACTTACTACTTTACCTTCTGAGTAGTCGAATCGTGGTCTTCTCGTTGAAGTATCTCCCGCGATCCATCCCGTTTTAAAAGCTCCTTCAGGAAAGATCGGATCAAAATGAAGATTAGCACCGCCTTTGCCTGGGACCTCAAAGTTCTCGTCAAACAAAGAAGTCGCTTCGTCAATACTCGGAAGTCGCCAGTCATCGAAGCCGCCAATGTTTCTCATATTCTTTCTATCTGCATAACTAATAGCTTCATGCCAGTTAAAAAATTTCCCCTTATCCTGCCAGGAATCTTTTTTTAACCAATAGACACGGGTCTTGCTATCAAACACAACATCGCGACCTTTTTCGACAAACCTTTTTGGCTTGTCATCTTTTTTCTCCGCTAGCTCTTGTTCTACTTTTTGCGGTAAGTTTTCATCCATAATAGTTTCCATTAACCGGAGTTTAACCGGTTTTGATTATTAAATTAAAGCTACTCTCCGGTATAACCTATTTCCACACTGTCTTCATCGACATTCACTATGACAGGAACAATGTGTTGGTCATTGGAGTATTCCAAAAGCTTTTTTAATCCATGTGGATCTTTATCGACATTTATATAAATAAATGATCGATGCTGCTTTTTAAAATCCGATACAGCCTTCTGCGTATGGGGACAATCGTCTTTCCCAAAAATCATGTAATGACTCACAATGCTCCAATCATTCCTATAGACAAAAATATATTATCGTTCAAACGTCTTAGTATCCTTCCGCCATTCAGGTTCCCAGTCATCCTGAATCACGTCACGAGTAGCCCGGCAATGGGTATACTCATCATCTTTATGCTCCCACATATCATTGCCTGTAACAAAACTGAATTTCTGGGCATACTGCTGGTAGTCTGGTTTCTCTTCGTAGGTCCAAGTATTATGACCGCCGCCCGATTCGAACAATTCCGAAACATGGGTTTCCGCACCATCCTTATCTGTATTGGATTGCGTAAAAGAAAAAAGGCTTTTAGCTTCTTCTCCACTGGGAAGTCTCCAGTCATCAAAGCCTGCGAATTTTTTTTCATTCAACTCTTCACAATAATCTTGAGCCTCAAACCAATTGATTCCATAACCAAATTCTTTAAAAGAATCATCCTTTTTCCACATTAGGCTAGCCCGGGTATCGCTGATAGTGCCATCCCCATTATCAATAAAAGTGGGAACTTCTTCTTCAACCAGAGCGACATCTTCATCTTCTTCATCACCCCACTCGTCTGCACCAACCCATTCTGTTTCAGGCTCATCATCGACAAGCTCGGGACCTTCTTCTATTTCTTCTTCAGACATTTCTAACCTCGTCTTAAAAAATTTTCAATCTAAGTCGCGGACCATTCGAACCGAGGTCCCGGTGGTTGAAACCGATTGGTCGACACAGATTTCTTTTAAATCAGGAAAATAGCATTTCCATGCATAAGAATCATAGCGGGTCTCTGAGGTCCACACACTGGTTTCTCCGCCAGCCTGGTAATTAGAAACCCGGCGAGCGGGTTTTTTGGGCAAGTTCAGAAACATTTCCCGGTATGGGTCCTGGTTTTTAAAAAGGGAACGCACTTCGCTTTTACTCGGAAGCCGCCAATCGTTGTAACCCAAATAATTTTGCTCGTTACACGCTTTGACATAGGCCATTCCTTCATCCCAATTAAGCCATTTACCCAATTCCTGCCGCGAATCTTTTACAGCCCACATCAAATCGTTATCAGGATCCTCAATGGTTCCCTTGTCGGTTTTTATCCAATTAGGTTGCGCCAAATCCACACCTCAAAATAAACAACAATAAAAAAACACCCTGCCATCTCGCATTCAAAGAGTCTTTGCTTCTATCCCCTACGCCCACCACAGTGGGAATTCAGAATAGCATTAACCCAACCAAATGAGACTAGGCGATAGAGTGTCCGTTCTCTTCAAATCTTATATAAACCCTGTATATTTGGTACCCTAAAGTACCATTCGATATGCTTGTTTTCAACTCAAATCAAGACTTAGAAAACCTTGAAATCCTCTGAATTTTCTTGAGAAATTGAATATGTCTCGCAGATATCAATCGGACTTGACCGCCTTTTTTATTCTGCTGACAAGAAATTATCTCCAGCCGCCGCCTTGAGTGATTTTATCTCGGATCTCTGGGACAAAGGTAATTTTGGTTTTTGAATTATCAAACTCACCTCGAACCAACCGCACACTAGAATTCAAAGTATCAGCTGCTTCCTTGTGACCACCCGTGCCACTATTGAAAGAATAGCAATACGCAGTTATTTTGCCTCGCACATGACTCGTCCAAGTATCGTAGCCACACCCTTCTGTAAAAACGGGATCGATATGAATAGTCATTTCATATTTATCTTGAACTTCCTTCTTCATATCAAAAAGCGAGTGTGCTTCTCGTTTGTTTGGCATCCGCCAGTCCGCTTTTCCGGCAAAAGCCTCTTCATTTTTTTTATTTAGATATTTTACGGCGGCTGGATGAGTAACAAACTTCAACAGATCAAGATAAGAATCGTTCTTCATCCACACCAACTTCGTCAATGTGTCTGTCACTGTACCATCCCCATTATCCACAAACCTGTTGGTGCTCATTTTTGCCTCTTATTTTTGGGTTAACACTTATATTTTACTATCCAAACCCAATAAACTCCAAAAAAAAAGCCGGGGGGCCAAAGCCCCCCGGCAGTAAAACTCAAATCAAGATTTAGCGACTAACTTCACTGGTTGAACCACCACCAGATCCACCACCATTTTGACTGAAAAGTCCACGCTCAGTTCCCAATGGCTGTCCCATACCTGGCTCAATATATGTGCCTGGTGTAACATGGTCCAAGTGGTAGTCAGACTGATAGGTCTTATGAGACCCAGCATCTTTTTTCCACTCAACGCGGTTAGCATTTTCAACACGGTGAGCCTGACAATTCAACATAACATCGCCTGGCCCCTTGTTGGTGAAAGTAGTTTTCATTTCCAAAGCATTTGACAAGAACCCACCTGGCTCCAGATCCCGATCGAAATTCTTGGTCCAAGAATACGCCATGGCACCGATATGGATATGGACTTTAGTAGACTTCGTTTCGCTCAAGTTCTCGATATTCCAGCTGGCTCTAATACAGTCCGCTGAATCACCTGCCTTGATGGTAGAAACGTTTGCACTTGCAACCGATACAGAAAATACAAAAAATACTGCCAATAAAGTTAAAACGGTCTTTCTCATGTGTGCTCCCCCTTTCGAAGCTTAATTTAAGGTAAACCTGAAACAACCCAAAAAAACTTTATCATTAATCACCCTCAACGGTGACTTACAATCAAAACATTATAAAGTTCTACTATCCGCCTTCATCTTAAAGAAAATAGAACCTACCCGGCAAACCTATCTTGGTCTGACTAGAGTGGACCGAAAATAACAAAACCACCGGGTGAAGTCAAGCCTTTAATAGCGCCTTTATTCCCACCCCCAAAACTCTTGTTTTTTCAATAGTTTCCAGTACCAAAAAAAGGGCCTTTCGCTCCACACCAGCTCTCAGATCAATCTACCTAAAGAATCCTGCAAATGCTTTTAAACACGAAACTTCAATGAGGTCAAACTGACCAACTCAGTGGAGTTTCTCAATACTTTCTCACCCTCCTCAGAAATATCATTAACCACAAGCTGCAAGCTCCGCAATTTATTTAATTTCGTTGAATTGGCCAAACATCTAGCTCCCACATCGGTTATGAGGTTTGATGCCAGATTCAGGTTCCGCAAATTAACAAACACCTCAGACTCTGATATCGCTTTTACACCTTCATCACCGATGCCATTCTGCGAAAGATCCATGGCTCGCACTTCCTTTAAATCTTCTCTTTTAGCCAGCTCCTTAGCCCCGACCTCTCTTAAAAACTTCGCCTTTAGGTTCAGCACCTGCCCGTCTTTACTCAAGTGGTCGCGTATCAAATCATCTAAATTCGGCATCATTCACTCCGGTGGAAGATCATTATCCAGAACCCTGGATTACTTTTGCTTCAAATCCATACTCGTCATAAATACTGAAACCTTCCAGTAGCATTTTTTTTCCATACTTGACCATCAAATTGGCTTGCGCGTGGCTAGGGTCTATCTCTATCGTCTTCTTCAAAAACTTCAATCCTTGCTTGATATCCCTAACTTCATCACCATAGTTTTCTAACTGCCGCGCCTTATCGAACAAATCTGAGGCCCATTTGTAATAAATAGTGGAAATTTGCATCGGCGCATTTTTGCTGACGTAATCGACGATCTCCTCATCTGCCTTGAGCGTTGGCAAGTGTTGAATGGCCATCTCAAACTCAGCAATGGGGATCGAATAGTCATTACCACTGACGGAAGAAATTGTATTCTGCTGTTTGTGGGCAGAATGCAAACCCACAGAGCTCTTAACCACCGTTGACTGAATACCTGACATCAATTGGTGATAATAGAGGTTTCCTATTCCCAAGTGAATAATAGAGCTGAATTCCTGATTTTCATCCAATATCAGAGCCTGCTGAAAAGATTCCTTTGCTTCATCAGTCTGACCCAGTTCTGCGAGCGCTTCACCTAGATTGTAAAAATTAACGCAATTATCCGGGTCTTCTTCGATTTGCCGACGAAACTCCTCAACCTGAGCTTCAAGGTCGAACTCAATCTCTTCCTCGTCTTCGTCATCTTCTTCAGATTCCTCTTCATCCGACTCGGCTAACGCACCTTCTTCAGACTCTTCAGGTACTGTCAAATCTCCCGACTCTTCAGAAACCTCTTCAGTAGAAGCCAGTTCTTCTGTTTCTGTTTCTTTTTCTTCTTCGCTCATATCCCCTCTTTACTAATTTTTCAGGGTACGTACTGGTCGAATCGTCGACAAGGACAAACTTGTTCCGCCCTTTATGCTGGGGTAATCCTTACCACGGATATAATTAAATCCCCATGCATATTTATCTTTATAGAGCTCGCTGGACCAGAAACAACAACTGGAATATCCGAAAATGGGATCAATATGAATGACATTTTCCGTCCAATAATACTTCCATGGAATATTTTTATCTTTTTCGAAAAGAGACTCCAGCTCCTTGCGGGTAGGCAACCGCCAATCTGAATAACCCGCAAAAGCTTCTTTATTGAACTTTTCAAGGAACGTTTGCGAGGCCTCCCAGTTGATCCAGATCTTTTTCTCCTGGTAGATGTCAATTTTCTTCCACATCAGCCCTTCCTGAAGGTCCGTCACTGTCCCATCATTATTATCCTCAAACCTTGGGTCATTGGAAGGCTCTAGCGCGGGCTTCTCTTCGGTGAGGGATAATATTTGGCCGCCAAAAATCTCATCTGTGCCATTTTCAGCCTGCACATTTCCAAGGCCTGCAAAAAATATTATCAGGGAGAAAAACATCAAACCGCACGAGAGCGGCAAAATATTATGTGTCGCGAGTCTATTATTCACTATCACTCTTCCTGGGGTGCCCAGTCAGGCTCCCAGGACAAACAAATACCGGCAGGATTGTAAAATTGCCCGGGATCTTTGCCAACAATTCCCCATTTAGCAATAAAATTCAGGTCAGGGTCAAATTTCTGGATTCTCTGATTGATGGTATCAACGACAAATACATACCCATAAGGATCTTCCACAACAGAGCACGGACAATTAAACTGACCGTCACGTTTCCCTACCTCACCAATTATCCCCAGAGAATGTCCCTCACGGTCAAAAAGTTGAAGTCGGTTTTGGCTCTTTTCTGCAACGATGATAGTTCCATCTCGACGCACCGCAATACCCGCAGGGAAATTTAATTTTCCCGGCTCAAAACCATATTCACCAAACTTTGACAAGAACTGGCCGTCTTCATTGAAAATTTGAATACGCTGGTTGTCTCGGTCCGCAACGTAAATGTTTCCTTCCCGATCCAAAGCCAGACCAACAGGAAATTTCATAAAGCCATCAAAGTCTCCAGCATAACCGAAACTTAAGACGAACTCGCCATCATCGTCGTATCGTTTGACACAATGGTTGGAAGTATCTGCCACGAGAATGGTTCCTGTAGGCTCAGCCACAATTTCTTCTGGCATATAAAACTTTTCCTGGCCCCAACCCTCTGTGCCCACTTCTAAAAAGAATTCTCCATCAGGGTCAAACTTCTGGATACGATGACATCCCGTATCAACCACCCATATATAGCCCTCTAAATCGACAGCTACCCCACTGGGAGTTTTAAACTCTCCCGGAATATAAGGTGGGCGCGAGCCTCCTGAAGTGCCAAAATGTTGGAGCAGTTTTCCATTGCCATCAAATTTTTGAATCCGGTCATTCCCTGCATCTGCAATCCAGACATAAAGCTTGCTGTGATCGACCTCTGGCCGCTCTTCAAGGAGAGTCTCTTCAGTCGTTACAATAGAGCTCTCAATCTCATCAGAGTTCTCTATCTCATCGGTATTTTCATCAGCCAATTTTCGAGCCCTTTCTTTTATCGTGCAACATCAATAGAACTCCAATAGGAAAGAGCCCCGAAAGGGGCTCTTGAAGCCATACGCCAATAATCGGGCGTTAAATTTAAACACAACTTGTTACGGAAGAAGGATGACAACATCCTACCTTTTTTACTTTACCAAGAACCCTTTTACATCGAGAATCAGATATTCACAATCACAAGTTTTCTGCATTTCATCCCACCGCTCGTTCCAGTTCTTTTTGAAATTGTCGAGACTTTCAGATTTTGGCTTCTTTTTCATCAAACCCACTTCACGATAAAGCGGCTTGATCATATTTTTATGAACCAATTGCAGAATGTTTCTTAAATTCAAGACACATTGTTTGGTCACCTCTTCTCGGGTCACGCCATCAACTTTTTCAAGCAGACGCAAAAACGACTGGATAGTGGTCAACTGCACGGTATAGCTTTCAGACAAACGATGGTCATATTTTAATCCGCAATCAATGTATGCAGGCATTAGAAACATGCCAATATGGTGATCAAATTTAACGGCAAGGGTGATCAGCTTTTGAAGATAATCGACCTCCCGTAAATCTTCTTCTTCATCTTCACCCTCTGCGAGTTCCTGAGCTGCCTTCTCCTTTTCCTTCTGGAGTTCAGCCTTAATCTTCTCTAACTCACTCAAATCTGAAAGATGAT
>JAJDBA010000168.1 GCA_029261675.1 Nitrospinaceae bacterium | reverse complement strand
TAAGATTTCTGAAAAAATATGGAGATTAAGTAAAATGGGAGATACTACTCAAGCTAAATCAAGTGACCCGATGCTCGCGGTTCTTGGTCAGACCGGTTCTCTGGAAGAGTTGAAAGAAGAGCGTATATCTTTACAACTAGCCAGAGGTCGTTGTTACGATATCCTTTCCAGCGCTTTCAGTTATCCATGGAATCGAAAATTTTTCCGGCCCAAGTCTTTGCTTGAGCCCATGGATATTGCACTTGTTGATGAAGAAGACTGGAACCATGTGAAATCTATCATCGAAGGCTTCGATAAGTATTTGCCTAAAATGACAGTCAAGCAGGTTCAGCAGGAATATGTGCAGGTATTTGGACATGCGGTGTCTATGGAATGTCCTCCATATGAAATGCAATACGGTACAGAAGGGGGTATCCAATCACAAACTGATGTATTGATTCAGTTAGGTGGTTTCTACGAGACATTCGGTTTTGAACAGCCTCGTAACCGGACTAAAGAAAGAGTCGATCATATCTCTATTGAATTGGCATTCATGTTTTTTATGTGCTTTAGAACTGCGTTTGGAGTGCAGAATGGACATGAAGAGCGCAACATAAACGTCTTGACCAGTAACATGAAGAAATTCATGCGTAACCACATTGGTCGCTGGGGCCCCTTGTTTTGTATTTTCACCTCGCGAAAAGCAGAGCGTGGACTCTATAAAGATATTGTTGATATTCTGGCTATTTTCTTGAGAAATGAAAACCTATTGCTAGATATTAAACCGGTTAAAGTGGAAGAGCCTGAATATCGCTCGTTATCCTACAGTATGGAAAATGACCTGATCGCCAATGCTCCAGCAGAGTGTGAGCCCAGGTAATAAGCTAAGACCGTTCAGATTTGGATGCATATGCATCTTAGGCCCAGAGAGTAAGTTTTCGACTTACTCTCTGGGTTTTTTTTTGCCCTAAAATAATATTTTCGTCTACTTACTCGCCGAAATTTTACAGCTCCGTTTGCAGAATTATAAAGCGGTATTTCTTGCTATGCGGAGCTTTTCGGAGCACCTTTCATTTTTATTGCCATACTGCGAAAATCCATATTATTTAAAAAATCCTCCACCTTTCAAGTAGCATCTAACTAGTGTATCGCATGAGTATTTCTTAACAGGTTTTCAATGTTTATTTATGACTCCATGACACAAGGGCTCGAACTTCTCGCCAAGCGGGAGTTGCAAAGTGCCGAAAGTTTGTTTTTAAACGTTATCAATGATCCATACTCCCAACCTGAAGAGACAAAAAGGGCAAGGACCTTTTTAAATGATATTCGTGCCTGCCAGACAGGTAGTAAAAATCTGGATTTCAGTTTATACAAAAAACTCATTAAAAAAGTAACCGTTTCTCTGGACTATGTAGATGATTTGCTTTCGGATGTTTATTTTTCAGATGCAAGCTCCTACGAAGAAATAGACCATAAACTCTCTTCTAAAACTCCTTCTCTTGTTAGTCGATTAAAACAAATAAAAATTTCCGATATTTCAGGGCGCGACAAGCTATTTGAAAAGATGGAAAAGAGTGGCCTGAGCTGTGTTAAAAAAAAGCTGAGAGAAGAAAAGAAACAATCCGGTTCTGGCGAATTTGACTCTTTCCGCTGGAAAACGATATTTAGAAAATTTATAGAACAGATCAACCCCGTTCTTCTCGAGCGGCATTTGGAGTTGCTCGACTATATTCTCGCTACAGGTGAAATCCAGCTTCTCGATGACCCCAAACTTCCTGTTTTAACTCCAAAGTATATCTGGATTATTGAATCCACTCTTGAAAGTGAATGGTATTTGTTGCGGAGTTATTTTTTTAAAGCGAAGTCTGAAATCCAATCGCAGTTTAATAAGAAAGAAGGTACACGAAAATAATGGGAAGAAATTAAGTATAAAAAAATTAAAATTTTCGAAGCTTGCCAGTTCAGCGAATCCAATATTCAAAAATTTCTTTTTATTGATAAGTTAAATTATAAAACTCTTGAAGATATCTATGAGTTTTCTCAGGAGCTAGGGTTGGACTTGATGCCAAGAGATGTGAGTCTTGCTTTAAGGGGAGTTGATAAAGCTAAAGATCATATTAAAGAACGCGGTGGATTTTTAATGGGAAACCGCAAGATTTTTCAAAGCCAGTTATTGGATCTTGGTTTTTCCAAAGATAACTCTTACATCATTGCCAAACAGGCGAAACGCTCTAACAACCACCAGATTAGTGAAGCTTTTCAGAATTCGCTGAAGGTCGCAGGGGATGAAATATACTGGTACCGCATTCCGCCAGACTGTCAGAGACTAAAAGTTGATGTTGAAGCGCAATGTGCAAAACATCTGAGTACGGTGCGAATTCATTTGTTTGAGCGGGGTCGGCTTAACAAGCTGTTATTGCAGGCAGGAAAACCTTTGATCCGAAAATATCTTGAGAAAGTTTACGGCGATAATGTGTCTGAGTTGCATTGCTATTTTCGGCTGGAAACCGTTCATCAATATTACAAGCTCAAGTTTTTTGAGCATCACGGTTGCCAGATACCCAGTGTTTCGGAATTAATTAAAGTCAGTCGCAAACAGTTTCAGTCTGTTTTGTTGGAGGGCTATAAAACTTTTTTGAAGAAAAAGCGAATTGAAATTCCCTCGAGCTTGTATAAAACGATAGCCGCGCATAAGTCTTTGACGGAATGGGAAGATGCCTACACTACACCTGAAGAAAAAATACTTCTACGGTTTTGGTTTTTAATAGATCACGGAGTAACCATAAACCAGAAAATTGTTAATGCGGGTGTTTTAAATCCGGGGGCAGATCTTTGGGCGTTTGTGAAGGGTCAGGGTGACGAGTGTAATAGTTGATTCATTCTGTTTTGCATGTCCTTGAGCGGCATTAGGTCGCCTTTTTTTGAGGCGACGGCGATACCTCTTTTATAAACATCAATGGCTTTTTCGTTTTCAATTAGTTTTTCCAGAGTTTTCCCTAACAACAGATAGGCTGCTGAATAGTCTTTGAATTTTTCAATAACGGTATTTAGGGGGGCGAGTCCTTCTTCATAGCGACCCGTTTCAAGATAGATGGAACCCAGACCGAAGTTGGCTACTTGGTCCACTGGGTCAATTTCCAATACCTTTTTGAACATTTCTACTTTTTCTTCCATTTCTTTTTTTCTCTGCTCGGCTTCTTTTTTCTTCATTTTCTTAGCCATGCTTTTTTCTACCGCTTGCTCAAATTGTAGAGCGGTGGCTTCGGCTTTTTCATTTTCTGCATCTTCTATGCGGCCTTGTTTCATGTAATAAACCGATAGGTTGGTGTGGGCCATGATTTCCTGAGGGTTGATCTCGGTCAGGCGCTTCATTAAGGCAATGGCTTCATCCAACTTGTCTTGCTTGGCAAGAAAAACCCCTAGAGCTTCATAAGCCTCTGCATGTTTGGGGTAGATGTCTATAGCTTCCCTTAAAATGGAAATGGGTTTATCCAGGTTTTCCTGCTCTTTATAAATTTGCAGAGCCTCGTTCAAAAGTTTTTTGGAATATTCTTTTCTTGTGGAAGC
>JAJDBA010000167.1 GCA_029261675.1 Nitrospinaceae bacterium | reverse complement strand
CATCATGCTCGACAATGAAGTTTATGGAAACACCGGGGGTCAAGAAAGTGGCATGACCAATCACGGTAAAGTTCTCAAAATGGCTCCACGAGGAAAATTTGGAGATAAAGTAGACGCGCTTGGTCTGGCTAAGGTAGCGGGTGTCGATTATATAGCTCGACTAGCTCCTACAAATCCGGCACGTGTAGCACGAACCGTTCGCCGTGCAATCATGGTGGCACGAGAAGTGGGTCATAGCTACATTCAAGCTTACACTTCTTGCAACATCGAATACTCTATTCCAACTCCGGATGTTATGAAAGATGCCTTCGAAATTGAAAAAGAGCGTTATGGTTTTGAAGAAATCATTTCACCCGCAGCAAAAGAGTATTTGGATGAAGTTGAGAAAAAAGCTAAAAAGAAAAAATCAGACAAGTAAAGCGAGGAGAAAATAAAAATGGCAGAAGAATACGAAGTCAAGCGTTACAACATTCGGATGGCGGGCATTGGTGGCCAGGGTGTTGTAACCGCATCCCATATCGTAAGTAATGGAGTAGTTATCTCCGGTGGTTTTAGCTCCCTCGTTCCTTTCTTTGGATCTGAAAAGCGTAATGCACCTGTTGAAAGTTATGTTCGCATTTCGAATCAACAAATTTATGAGATTGGCGAGATTATTTTTCCAAACGTTCTCATGATTTTTCATCCATCTGTAATCACTCTTGGAAAATCGTACACGATGCCGTTTTATACCGGCTTGAAGCAAAAGGGAATCATTCTCATCAATAGCAAAACCCCGATTCCATTTTCTCGTGATGAAGAAAGAGAATTGGAAGAAAAAGAAGCGCGCATTTATTATCTGCCTGCTACTGAAATGGCAAATGACCTTGCAAAAACGGATTTGGCCACCAATATGGCCATGTGTGGAGCGATCTCCGGGATATTTGGCATCCCCGACCCAGAATCTCTAGCAGCATCTGTTAAAGACCGTTTTATTGGTAAGGGAATTGTAGTGTCCGGTGGAACTGCTGCTTTGGACAGTGCTATTGAGAAA
Organism: Nitrospinaceae bacterium; assembly: GCA_029261675.1. Classification (GTDB taxonomy): domain Bacteria; phylum Nitrospinota; class Nitrospinia; order Nitrospinales; family VA-1; genus UBA8687. Next base: position 14,196 of record JAJDBA010000167.1, on the reverse strand, counting down.
AAATTTGCTAAAAAACAAAAACTGCTTGAAGCCAACCAAAAAGTTTTGGATGGAGCAGTCCAATACACCATCGATCAAGGCTGGTCTGAAGATGAGAGGTCTGTTGTAACCAGCGCGAAACGTTAAAAACTGGAGAAAACATGTACTACATTGCTGAAGTTGACAAGGACATTTGCTCGGCTAAAAACTGCCACCTTTGTACACAATACTGTCCCGAGTCAAACTGTATAAATTACAGTGAAGAAGATAAGTCCGCCTATGTGTCTGTAGATCGATGTAAGGCGTGTGAAATTTGCGTCTATATTTGTACGGACATTGCTAAAAACGATGCCATCAAAATGAAATGGATTGACGACCTTAATGAAGGATTCGTCATTAAAAAATCCGGAATAGTTTTACGATAATTCATTTTAGTTTCAAAAAGGTATTTGGGCTTAATTGCTCAGATACCTTTTTTTTGTGCAATTCAAAAAATCAAACCTAAAAAGAAAGTAGCCTAATGGAAAGAACTTTTGCAATCATCAAACCCGACGCGGTCGAACGAAATTTAATCGGAAAAATTCTAGAAAGAATTGAGTCTAACGGATTCAAAATTGCTGCAATAAAAAAAGCTCAACTAACACCATCACAAGCTAAAGGATTTTATTATGTCCATAAAGAGAGACCTTTTTTTGGCAGCTTGACCGAATCCATGTGTTCGGGACCTGTGGTATTATTGATCCTTGAGAAAGAAAATGCTATCTCGGCATGGCGCGATTTGATGGGGGCAACAAACCCTGTAGACGCAGCAGAGGGCACCATCCGAAAAGATTTCGCGGTAAATATTGAAAAGAATTCAACACATGGCTCCGACTCGGCAGAAAATGCGGCCTTTGAAATGTCATATTTTTTTAGCGAAACAGAAATTCTTTCGTAATTACTGTTTCTGCTAAAGAAGTTGTTGGTTTTTAAAACCTTTGAGCAAACTGTTTCATCATAAATAGTTATGAGACCTTTATTCTTAATTCTGTTTTGTATTCTTTTAGGGCTACCCAGTACTGCTCTAGCTGGTTCTGATTACGACTATCAGCTTTATAAAAATCATGAAAACTTTGGCATCGTGGTTTTCCCAAAAGAAAATATTTTTAAAGATCTCAATGACTATCTGAAATCGATTCCGTTTGAAATTGCAGAATCAGGGAAGGCAGTGATGCGGCAGGGCTCAAAAGAGGAAAATGCCACTTATATGATGCCCTTGGATGTACAGAAAAAGCATTCCATTGAAAAGTTCATAGTTATCCAAATTCTAGGCGACAATGGCATGCTGGCAGGTATTTATGACCCCCAATGGGGGCTCACCCTGCCTTCCACGATATACCAATTGGAAACGATCAAAAAGAACATTTTAAAAACACTGAATGTATTCCGGGGCAATAATCGTCAACGCCGAACCCTGCGATTACCACCCCAAAATACTCCAAAAAATGCTAATTTTTCTGCGTCTGGATATAATATAATATACAGATAAACGTATGAATTGGAGACGCTATCATGCCCATTTATGAATACCAATGTGAAAAGTGCAAAGAGGTTGTTGAGATCTTGCAAAAAGTGAGTGACGAATCAGCAACGGAATGTGAGAAATGCGGTGGCAAACTAGACAAACTTTTTAATCAGATGAATTTCCATTTATATGGCCCTGGTTTTTATTCCACAGATAATAAACGCAAGTATCTTAAATAAAAAATTATCCTGATGATTTATATTACCCGCCGTCTTGAATTCTGCGCCAGCCATCGCCTTTATAACCCCGACTTTTCTGATGAAAAAAATGAAGCAACATTTGGGCTTTGCAATAATCCCAATGGGCACGGGCACAACTATATTTTAGAGGTCACCGTGCGGGGTGAAGTCGATCCCCAAACCGGGATGGTTCTGGACTTAAAAGCTCTCAAAAAACTAATAAATGAAGAAATTGTGAATAAAGTAGATCATAAAAATCTGAATGTTGATGTGGATTTTCTCAAAGGAGTCATTCCCACAGCAGAAAATATAGCAATTCATTTTTGGAATATTATCGAGCCCAAAATTGAAAACGGCACGCTACACGAAGTAAAGCTTTACGAATCTGAACGCAATTTTGTTGTCTATCATGGAGACTCTGTTGAAAGACCTCATTAAAAAAATCTTAGAAGAAGTCGGTGAAGACCCTTCTCGCGAAGGACTTCTAGACACTCCCGATAGAGTGGAAAAGTCACTCAAATTTTTGACCAGCGGCTATTCCGTAAATATTGAAGAGCTGGTAAACGGTGCCTTATTCCACGAAGACTACGATGAAATGGTTATCGTAAAAGACATCGACCTGTTCAGCATGTGCGAACACCATATGTTGCCTTTCATCGGTAAATGCCATGTTGCTTATTTACCCAAAGGAAGGATCATTGGGCTCAGCAAGATTCCCAGAATCGTTGACGCATTCAGCAGAAGGCTTCAAGTTCAAGAGCGATTAACTAACCAGATTGCCCATAGCCTGCAAACGATACTCAAGCCTATTGGAGTTGGAGTTGTAGTCGAAGCTCTTCATTTATGCATGTGCATGCGCGGAGTTGCCAAGCAAAACTCGTATACAACAACCAGTTCTATGCTTGGCTCCTTCAAGCAGGATGCAAGAACACGCGGCGAATTTTTAAGCCTGATACCCCCACAAGGCACACGAAGGTGATTTGATTTCAAACCCTATTTATAAGAGTATTATTTGAGCCCCTCAATCAAAGAAATAGTCCTTGAAAACAATAAAGTCATTCCAGAAATATTCGGAAGTCAGGATCTTAATCTCAAGCTTATAGAGAAAAAGTTTAACGTCCGCATCACAACCCGGGAAAATCAGATCAAAATAAAAGGCGAGCCCGACTCCCTCGAGTCGGTAGAAAACCTGTTTCGCCAACTTGAAAAATTACATGAAGCCGATCAGCCTGTAGAAAATGGAGATGTTAAATTTGCCATACGCCTGATGGCAGAAAACCCTCAAGCAGATTTAAAAACTATTTTTTCGGAGCGTATTGCCGTTTCACCGAAAAGAGGTTTCATCACCCCCAAAGGGCCTTCCCAGTTTCAATTCATTCGAGCCGTCCAAGCCGATGATATTATTCTTTCAATAGGACCCGCAGGAACGGGAAAAACGTTTCTTGCCGTTGCAATGGCTGTTGAAGGATTATTAAAACGCCGTTTCAAAAAAATTGTACTGGTACGTCCTGCGGTCGAAGCAGGCGAAAAGCTCGGGTTTCTACCTGGAGATATTGCAGAAAAAATCCACCCCTATTTAATGCCGCTCTATGATGCTTTGAATCATATGATGGAGGAAAACCAGGTACGACACCTCATCGAAGACGGTGCCATTGAAATTGCTCCACTAGCATATATGCGAGGCAGAACCTTGAGCGATGCATTCATCATTCTTGATGAAGCGCAGAACGCAACAAAAGAGCAGATGAAAATGTTTTTAACCCGACTGGGTTTTCGATCTAAAATGATTGTCACTGGAGATATCACACAAATCGATCTTCTTAAAAAAAGTGATTCTGGTTTAGTGCATGTTCAAAAATTATTGCAGAAGGTCGATGGGATACAATTCATTTATTTTACAGAAAAAGATGTTGTTCGCCACGAATTGGTAAAGAAAATTATTAAGGCCTACGATCAATCTAACTCTGAAGATGCTGACCCGTAGACCACTGTAGAAAGACTATAGTTTAATGGGTGTTTTACTTCGAAACGATCATCCTCAGATTAATATCGACTCCGACGATATTAATGGGAAAATGGAAATGGTAATGAGCAATCTGAATTGCTTGAATCAGGAGGTCAGTATATTATTAACTGCTGATGCAGATATTCGTGAGCTCAACCAGCAGTTTCGGAATATCGACCAACCAACGGACGTATTATCATTTCCGCAGAATGCGGATGAAGACCCTCCCACTCCGGGAGAAGAAATTTTGGGCGATATTGCGGTTTCTCTGGATACCGCTCAAGCCCAAGCAAAAGAGCACGGTTTAACTTTCGAGGAAGAGATAATCCTGTTGCTGATTCATGGTATCTTACATCTACTGGGCTATGACCACGAGATATCTGAGCAAGAGGAAGAAAAGATGCGCAATAAAACTCGGGAATTATTCAATCTGACTTTTCCTGGAAAAGTCCTTGCGGATTCCTGCAACTATTAGCCACTCCATAACATGAAACAACTTTGGGCACCTTGGAGAATGGAGTACATCAAAAGCGAAAAATCCGATGAATGTATTTTTTGCGTCCTGCCCTCTTCCCAAAATGATGAAAAAAATCACATCTTATTCAGAGGAAAGCATTCATTCGTAATAATGAATATTTTTCCATATAACTGCGCTCATCTCATGGTTTCACCCTATCGTCACATCGGCTGCATCACCGAACAAAATGATTCTGAAAAATTTGAAGTCAACCAATTAACTCAGGAATGTATCAAGATACTGAAGACTGTCAGCGAGCCAGATGGTTTCAATATAGGTTATAACATTGGCAAAGCAGCGGGCGCGGGTTACGACGAGCATATTCATTGTCACATTGTTCCGCGCTGGTCAGGAGACACCAATTTTATGCCTGTGCTCGGCGAAGTTAAAGTTCACCCCGAACATCTGCGGTCTACCTACGAAAAACTACTGCCACATTTTAAAAACCTGAATTTGTAACTCTATCGAATGGTCGTTTCTGCAAAAAGTCAACGCGTCAAACAGGAGGAAACTCCTATGATGCAACAATATCACGGGATCAAAAAAGACCATCCCGATTCCATCCTATTTTTTAGGATGGGTGACTTCTATGAAATGTTTAACGAGGATGCGAAAATAGCCTCTCAGATCCTGCAAATAACACTGACCTCGAGAAATAAAAACCAGTCCAATCCTGTTCTGATGTGCGGAATTCCGCATCATTCATCCAATCTCTACATTACAAAACTTTTAAAAGCCGGAAAAAAAGTAGCCGTTTGTGAACAAACGGAAGACCCTAAATTCGCCAAAGGTTTGGTCAAACGGGAAGTGGTTCGAATCATAACCCCTGGAACCGTTTTAGATGATCATATGCTCGATCCAAAATCCGATCAGCTTATCGTTTCCCTTTTTATTTCGAAGAATGAAATTGGGTTGGCAGCTCTGGATGTATCCACCGGAACTTTTAAGGTAACCCAGTTCAATGATGATAAGACAGGATCACCTCTGGCAGATGAATTAGTCAAGCTGGCTCCAAAAGAAATTCTTATACCAGAAGTTTTAATGGATCAACCCAAGCCTTGGCTGCCAACAGGGGACCCATTTTTGCATAGCTGGGAAGACTGGACTTACTCTCATAGCGAAGCCGTTAGAAACCTCTTGAGCCATTTCAAAACTCAATCTCTGGAGGGGTTTGGATGCGAAAATATGAATCATGGTATTTCGGCTGCGGGGGCATTGATCCATTACCTTCATGAAACACAAAAATCGACTTTGGAGCATATAAACTCCATCAGCCCTTTTTATACTCATGATTATATGGCACTGGATCAATCCACGGTAACCAGCCTCGAACTGATTCAGTCCAGCGAAGGAACTCGAAAGCACTCTTTGCTAAACCTCCTAGATGAATCCTGCACACCGATGGGTGCCCGGCGTATTAGGGAATGGATCATTAAACCTCTTATCGACTCTGAAAAAATAAAAGCACGTTTGGAGATCGTATCTCTATTTAAATCCCAACCTTTAAACAGGCAGGAAACTCGCGATCTATTAAAAAAGATATTTGATCTGGAAAGACTGTTGGGGAAGATCACACTTTCCGTTTGCAATGCAAGAGATTTAATCTCCCTCAAAAACTCTATAGGCACTTTTCCGGATCTTCATAAAGCTTTAGAGAAATGTGAGCCTCACCGACTTTCCACCTACCTGGAAAATTGGGACAATCTGGAAAATTTATACGACCTGATCGAAAGAAATATTGTTGATGATCCCCCTCTGAGTCTTAAAGAAGGAAACTTAATCAAGCAAGGTTGCGATGCCGAACTCGACCGATTCAAAGATATTTCCCGAAAAGGAAAAAGCTGGATCGCTTCTCTAGAGACAGAGGAAAAAGAGAAAACAGGTATCCCTGTCTTAAAAATAGGCTTCAATAAGATTTACGGATATTACATCGAGGTCACCAAGAAACATGCGGATCGCGTTCCTAAAGAATATATTCGCAAACAATCTCTGGTAAATGCCGAAAGGTTTATCTCTCCCAAGCTAAAAGAATATGAAGAAGAAGTAACACAGGCAGAAGAAAAAATAGTGGAACTGGAACAAAACCTATTTGAAGAGGTTCGCCATAAAGTTTCATCTACAGGGCCACAAATTCAGAAAATGGCGCGTATTATAAGTGAAGTCGATGCTTTGACTTCCTTTGCAGAAATCGCTCACCGAAATAATTATTGTCACCCTGAAATACTTGAAGACCCTGTTCTAGATATTAAAAATGGCAGGCACCCTTTGATCGAACAGATCGACCCTGGTAATCGATTCATTCCCAATGACACCTTTCTAGATACTCATGATCAACAAATTATGATCATTACCGGGCCAAATATGGCCGGCAAATCCACCTATCTCAGACAAGTCGCCTTAATCTGTCTGATGGCGCAAATGGGCAGTTTTGTTCCTGCTGAACGAGTACGTATGGGAATAACCGATCGCATTTACTCTCGTGTGGGAGCACAGGATCATTTATTAAAAGGCCAGTCCACTTTCATGGTTGAAATGAATGAAACTGCTAATATTCTCAACAATGCCACTTCACAGAGCTTGATCATTCTCGATGAAATTGGCAGAGGCACGAGCACCTTTGATGGCATTAGCATCGCTTGGTCTATTGTGGAGTATTTGCATGGAACAGAACAAGCAGGAGGACCAAAAACCTTGTTCGCAACGCATTACCATGAATTGACAGAGTTATCGCGAGTCCTCACAGGTGTCAAAAACTTTAATATCCAGGTAAAAGAATGGAATGATGAAATAATTTTTCTGAGAAAAATTATTTCGGGAGGAGCAGATAAAAGCTATGGGATTCAGGTCGCTCGACTAGCCGGATTGCCCAAACAGGTTCTAGATCGAGCTCATGAAGTTCTTTTCAATCTCGAGCAAAGTGAATTTGATGAAGTTGGGGTCCCAAAAATTTCAAGATCGGATAAAAAAGATAACACTTCTTCATCAGGACAATTAGGACTATTTCCTGAGCCTGAAAACCCATTGATCCAGAAAATACGCCAAATAGATCCAAACGAGATGTCTCCCAAGCAAGCGCTGGATACTCTTTTCGAACTATCTAAAATTATGAAGGAAAGCCGTAAATGAAAATTCTGGTAACAGGAGGTGCCGGTTTCATAGGTTCGCATATTGTGAACGCTTATATTGATGCAGGACATGATGTTATTGTCATCGATGACCTGTCTTCCGGGGAAATGAAACTGGTAAACCCAAATGCTACATTTTACCATCTGGATATCCATTCACCCGAAGTTAAGACCATTCTCGAAAAAGAAAAGATTAAGGTCATCAATCATCACGCAGCTCAAATTTCTGTTTCAGCTTCAGTTTCAAATCCTCTATTTGACGCTAACTCCAATATTATTGGTACTTTACAACTCTTACAAAATGCTGTATCTTTGGATATTGAAAAATTCATATTCGCTTCGACGGGAGGAGCAATGTATGGAGAGCAAAAAACCTTCCCCGCAAGTGAAGAGCATCCGTGCCAACCTTTGAGTCCCTATGGAATATCAAAGTTGTGCGCAGAGAAGTACATTAATTATTTTGGCACGCAGCATGGCTTGAACACGACCGTACTACGTTATGGCAACGTATACGGGCCGCACCAGAATCCACATGGAGAAGCAGGTGTGGTGGCAATTTTTTGCGAACGTTTACTGAAGGGCCAAAAGCCAATTATTAATGGTGATGGAGAACAAACGCGAGATTTTGTGTATGTTCAAGATATTGTTCAGGCCAATACCATTGCGTTAAACCCGCAATGTTCTGGACTGTTTAATGTGGGTACGGGAAAAGAAACCAGCGTTAATTTTTTAACCCGATGCCTTGTAAAAGCTTCAGCAATAACCACTTCGATTGAGTATGGCCCCGCTAAAAAAGGCGAGCAGAGAAGAAGTGCAATTGACAGCAGGAAGCTGCTGGAAAGATTTGGCTGGAAACCTGGTGTTTCCGTGGAGGAAGGACTTCTTGAGACATTTAATTATTTCCAAAATCAAACGACTTAATCCTGCTTTCATTCTAGGTTTTTTTCTGTTCGTTGCGGCTCCCGCCCCCTCTGCATTTGCCGACTCTCCAAATATTGTAAACATTGGTGTCGCCACAAAAGGAAATTATGTGGTGATGAACGCCCGCCTGATTGATGGATTTACAGAAAAAATTACAGAGGCCATTGAAAGCGGTGTGCCAATGGGGTTTACCTTTGAAATAGAACTGCGGAAAGAAAATACTGCGTGGGTCGATAGCCTGGTAAGTTCAAATACCATCAGACACAAAATTCAATTCGATCCCCTTAAAAAAGCCTACCGATTTTCAGAGGTGGGTAAAAATGTCCGCAGAAAAGTAATCACACAAAAAATGTCGCGATACCAAAAGCTTATGTTGACGTTGAAGGACATTCCCATTGCCCCTATCTATCGCTTGAACCCTGATGAAAAATATTATGTGCGTGTTAAGGCAGACCTGGAAACAGATCGCTTTTGGTTTCCTTTTAATTATATTTACTTTTTTGTTCCCTTCAGCGACTTCGAGACTTCTTGGGCTCAAACCTCCCCCTTATCTATCGACCCAGACTTAGAGCTTTCAAAACAAGCCGCTGATAAGAAGTCGAGAAAAAGAGAAGGAAAGGTATCCAGAGATGTCATCCGATCGTTTAACAAGTAACCCCCCACCCTACACACCTCCAGAAGAAGAGCAGTTAAGGCAGAAACGCAAACGTACCACCTATACCATTTTTGGTGTGATCGTAGCTTTAATTGCTTCAACACTTGTCGAGAATTATTTTCTGGAAGCTAAAGCAAACGCAACCATAGCAAACAATATTCTCGTTCTTGCTGTATTCAATATCATTATAATTCTGTTATTTGTCCTGATCATACTGATCATACGGAACCTTGTAAAAGTATATAACGAGCGAAAAAGTAAAATAATTGGCTCGAAGTTCCAAACCAAACTGATAGTTGCTTTTTTAATTTTAGCTTTGGTTCCATCAATTCTATTATTTATGGTTGCCAGCAAACTGTTCACGTTCAGCATAGGAAACTGGTTCAACTTAAGGACAGAACAAACCCTCCAGTACTCAATGGATATCGCTCGAGATTATTACTCGGAGCTAGAAGGACGAGCCCTTTCAAAAACCAAAAACCTTGAGCATTTCATAAAAAGCGAAAAGCTTTATCTGAAAGCGAATCGCAAACACTTACAAACTCTAATTCAAGATAAAGTTTCAGAATATGATCTGGCGGGGATAATTGTTTATGACAACAACTTAAAAAAGATAGTCTCAAAAGTTGATTCCACCCTCCTCTCCCTCACTACTGAACTAAATTATGGAAACTTAATCCAAAAGAGCATAGATGGCGAAGGCGTAACGGAAATCCAAATGACTCAAGGTAAAAACCTGATGGTCGTAGTCGCTCCTCTAAGTGAAATTGTTAACAAGGAAATTTCCATCTGGGGGTACATCCTGACTTTAAACCCGGCTCATAAAAGTTCGCTGAGTAAAGTAGAAACCATTAAATCTACTTATCAAGATTACAAGCAGCAAAGCTTCTTACAACTACCTGTAAGCGCAAATTACTACATAACTTTTTTACTAATAACATTATTGATATTATTTTCAGCCATCTGGCTTGGATTCTATATGGCAAGAGGGATCACCGTTCCAATCCAACAACTCGCTGAAGGAACTCGGCGCATTGCTGAAGGCGACTTGAATTTCAGAATTGGTGTACGGGCAACAGATGAAATTGCATTGCTCGTTGATTCCTTTAACACCATGACAGAAGAACTTAATGAAAGTCGGATCAATACTCAGCAGGCCAATGAAAATCTCAAACAAACAAATATCGAATTAGACCGCAGAAGAAACTATATCGAAACAATTCTGGACAGTATCGGAGCAGGAGTAATTTCCATCGATAAAAAAGGGCGAATAACAACTTTCAATAAAGCGGCAGAAAGAATTCTACACTTGAGCAGTGAGGATGTATTCGGCTCCAACTATAGAGATGCCTTCGACTTTTCTTATCACGAGTCCATCAGAAAACTAATTCACAAGATGAACTCCCAAAATCGATTTTCTATTGAAGAACAAATGGAACTTCGTGTCGATGACACCAATATCACTCTACTCATCAATATTCAGGTGCTAGCCGGTGTATCAAAAAAATATAGGGGAATGGTGATTGTTTTTGAGGACCTGACGCAATTGATCAAAACCCAGAAAGTTGCAGCATGGAAGGAAGTAGCCCAGGGAATTGCACACGAAATAAAAAATCCACTCACTCCTATCCAGTTAAACACTCAACGTCTGAAAAAGAAATACTACGAAAACCGTGAAGATTTTGCGCGGGTTTTTGATGAAAGTATAAACATTATCTCACAAGAAGTAGAAGGCATGAAAGATCTCTTAAATGAGTTTCTCAGGTTTTCGAGAATGCCAACACCCGATCCGAAACCCACCTCTCTTCATAAAATAATTGAGGATATCCTTATTTCCTACTCGGAGCATGACAAAAACATTCAAATCAAAAAGAATCTTGATCCAAATTTAGCACAGCTGACCATTGATCCTGAACAAATACGACGGGTGCTTATAAACCTATTTGAAAATGCTACAGATGCCATTGATGAAGGAGGCGTAATACAAATTACCACCAAGATCCTTGACGGGAAAAAATGGGTTCGCATAGAGTTTTCCGACAATGGAGCTGGTATTTCATCCTCTGACCGAGAAAAGCTTTTCTTACCCCATTTCACTACCAAGAAGAGAGGTACAGGGCTTGGGTTGGCCATTGTTAATAGAATTATCATTGACCATAATGGAACCATTAAAGTTCAGGATAATCACCCCAAAGGCACCACATTTATTATTGACCTTCCCTATTCGCAAACCACCCTGAAGACCAACAAAACCTTGCCAAAGTCTTTCTCAGATATATCCTGAAATACAGCAATCCCTTTCATTCAAATGCAAAGTATTTTACAATGCCAAATCAAATACAATTTTGAGTTGCTATATGAGACAAAAATTAAATATTGAAATCGAAGACGAAATATTTCAAAAATTACATACGCTTTGCAAGGGCGATGACGAAGCAATAAAGGAATATATTATTCAAGCCATAAAACACCATGTTTCCCAAGACAGTCCCTCCGATTCATCCAAGGACAAAGAAAGCCTTGAAGATTATTTGAATAAAGGGCAATCAGGTAGCCGGAATTATGGTGTTAAGGGGCAAGGATGGTGAGCCTACATACAATTTTTGGCAATCCAAATACGCTCAATTTATAAACAATCGATTTTTTGAGAACTAACTATGGCTGATAGATTTATTGACAACGATAACGGGACAATTACCGATAATGAATTAAATTTAATTTGGAAAAAAACAGATTCCTTTCAAGATACCCAAAAATGGATGAATTGGTTTAAGGGGCAGGATTATGTAGAAATTGCGAATCTTGAAAGAGTGGCAGGGTATGAAAACTGGCGCTATCCTAGCCAGGACGAAGCGTGGTCCCTTTTCGATCTTAAATATAAAAATACCGATAAATATGGTGATGAAATTTATCTTCCTTCGATATTTGAACCTGGAAGTGCGGGTACCACTTGGACGAATGAAGAAAAAGATTCCTCAGCACTTGTTGTTCAATATGAGGATGGAATGAAGGTATGGCCTTCAAAATACGCCCATTTGAATATGGCTTATCGAATGATCAGGGAACTAGATTAAAGTCAGTTCAAACTTTGGAATTCCGGACGTAGGGGATAAATAATTTTAATTTTAGCCTTCTTAAGCCCCTCATAGTTGAATCCTGGTGGGATGACAAATCTAATCTTGGCAATTTTTGAGTTTAGCCTATTAAACTCTACCGGGTGCACCCGCTGAGCCCCAAGTTCTAGAATAAGCGGTTTTCCCGCAGGTAAATTTAAAGTTCCTACTGCAGTTTTTCCGAGATTGATTTTCACCGACCCCGGGTTTATTCCCTCCCGCGTAAAAGTCCCTTCAGCCAAATGCACGCTACTGCCTTCGTTAAAAACTCGCCAAGCATATCGCGTATCGAACCCTCTGGTTCTGGATGTCAGAGCAACTGGATCTGAAAATTGAATATAGGATTCTCCTTTACTTTTATAAAAATAAATATTACGCATCGACCATAATCCAAGTTCTTTTTCAAATGATCGTCTGGCCACTAAAATGCAACGCTGGTTTTCCAGAAGTACCTGCAACGATACGCGCTTTTTCCGAATAAGATTTTTGCGGATTTTTAAAGCATTGGGGTCCGAAAAATAGCAGGAAGCGAGCGCAAGTTTAACATCTCGCACAGAGTCAGGCGTATTCGAAAGATCACCTTCAAGACGTGATACCAGCTCTTTTTCAATATCTGGGCGATAGTCTCTCGCAACCTCGCGTGAAATTGCAATTACTTTATCCCATTCTTTACTAGCAAGGGCCTGCCCAAAATCGGCGGTTACCTTATCTTTATACCCTACCTCTTCCTCGGAAAAATATAGTTTTCCATCAAACACTCTTTCTTTAAGAAATTGATAGCGCTTGGGATGGCTGAACTGAAAATAAGGATAATTGATATAAGCAGCCACCGAATTGGCAAAATCTTCCTGCGGGTTTTGCCTGGAATAAGTAGGTAGTTGTCGCGAAGAAACCGGAGCATAATGAAGTTTTTCAGAATCATTTAAGGCTGCGAACAAATAATCATCACCTGGGCGGGCATCTAATGCGGGTAGATGAAGCAATCTGAAATTTGTAATTTTCATCCACTCAGTCGAAAAGGAAATATACCCCTTAAACATGTCATAGATATGAGCCATTTCATGCTGAATAATATTGCTCAATTCTTTCTGATCTTCATAAAACAAGGAAGAATAAAATTCAATGCGGGGCTCTTGATTTGCCAACTCAACTTGATAAGCCATTTTGGCATTTCTATAAACTGTCTGAAAACTGGGGAAGGTAGCCGCAGGAATATCGTCAACCGGCATCCCCTCGGGGCCACCGCGAAATTTACTGAGGTGATAAAATCCTTTGACTCCGGAAATTTTTAAAAAGGTATCAGGCAGTTTAGAAAAAGCAGTGGTTAGCTTAGTGATTTCCCAAGGTCTCCAATCATATTCCAAGTCGATCAGATCGTAACCAAAACGAGTCTTAAAATCTTCTTTAAGACTATTAATTTCATCCCGATAGTTTCCAGGGTGTTCATAAAATGGGCGTTTAGGTTCTTCAGCCCATGAAATCGAAGTAAAAAGAAAAAGCGCAAAAATACTCGTCAAAATTATAATTCTTTTTATCATAGTAGAGTCACCCTCAGTCCATTTCTTATACTTCAAGGTTAACAAATCTGAAACCCCTTTGCTATAGGGCGTTTAGCCAATAATTTCAATGTATTACATATTTTCGAATGAATATTTTTTTTCGTACAATTTCTGCATCTTTATAGACGGTAGCACATCTAATAAAAGTCTCTACAAAAACCCTAAAATAGGAGGTTTCTACATGGCAAAGTTGTCTGGCAGTAATGTAAAAATGATTAAATTAAATCCGGAATGGTCTGTTGAAAACGCAGCAACCACACCAATCGAGCAGGAATTATCTATTGATGACTATAAGGGCAAGAGACTCATCATTACTCTGCCAGGCGCTGGTGGTTTCTGTAATAAAGAATTCGATCTAGTTAAAGAAAATGAAGAGAAATTTAAAGCAGCCGGTGTTGATGAAGTCATCGTCGTTGTTGGAACAGATATTTTATCCAATGCGGGCAGAGGCCTGCCTAACTTACTACAAGATGTAAGTCAGGATTTTGGTAATGCAAATAAGCTGACATTGGAAGGTGTCAAAAGTCGCTATCTGAATCGTGCGGTAATCGCTGTGGATGCAAGCGGCGAAGAAGTAGC
>JAJDBA010000166.1 GCA_029261675.1 Nitrospinaceae bacterium | reverse complement strand
TGGTAGAGGAAGAAGAGCCAGTCGCGGTGGTGATCGAGAAAGTAGCATTGAGGATGATTTTTTTGCCGAGGATGATTCTTTTGATGATTCGGGGAGGATGGAAGATGATGGTGGATTTGCAGATGAAGACCCGGATGGCTTTGCGAGCGTTGACCAGCAAACGGATCGAGGCGAGCTCAAGGGAGATGTAGAAAGCCTGCAAAACCAGCAGGAAGCTCTCATCAGTAAAGTAAGGGAGTTAGAAGAGGTTCTAAGCACACTAGAGCCAAAAATAGATGCGGCAACGGAACGTATTGAGGGTGGCATTTCATCTACTATGGATTCATCAGATTTTCTGGAACCGGAAGTGGAAGACCTCAAGGCTCAGATGTCCCGTTTAAATGAGGAAATCTCGCGAATCAAAATGCAAAAGGCGAGCGCACCAAAGATGAGCAGAACAAGAATGCATCGCTCTAAAGCAAAAACTCCTCCTGAATATAACAAGGCACTATCTGCGTATCGCAGTAGGAATTATGATGAATCTATTTTGTTGTTTCAAAACCTGGCTCTCAGTAATCCACCAAACAGCCTGAAAGATAATATTGCTTTCTGGATTGGCAGCAATTATCTGGCTCTTGAAATGTTTGATGATGCAATTTTGCAATTTGAGACCGTTTTAAACAAATATCCGCGTGGCAACAAGGTGCATGACTCCCGTTATATGCTTGGGGTGAGCTATTCTAAAAAAGGTGAAACCAGCAGAGCTATAGAAGTGCTGGAAGGTGCCTTGAAAAAAAATCCCACAGCTGAGGTACGCGGCAAGATATTGGCCCAACTGAACAGCATTCAATAAGGCATACCCCTCCGATCTTAACTGTTGAAGCCAACCCGGAATTAGGTTATTCTCCATCCATTAAAGCTGTGGCAAACAGGCTGATTTTCGTCTGTTTTATTGTTGCCCCCCCGGCTAGAAGTAATACCCGTATCTTCTTTTGAGGGCTCCAGAAACTTAGAGCAACTCGGTCTCTGCCATTTCCCCATATTTTTTGTTTGCTCAACTCAGAGTATTGAGTTGAGTAAATTTAAATTGAATTTCAGCAATGACAGGAATGATAAGAAAGCATAGTCAGTTTTATTCAACCGCAATACTTTTTTTTAATAGTTTTGCCGTTGCGCTTGCATGGTTATGTGCTTATTTGGTTCGGTTTAAATTCGAATTTTTTGCAGCAGCAGGTTCCGTTCCTAGCGAAAACATGTATCTGTTTGCGCTTTTGCCTATTTGGCTGGTCTTTTTTCTTAATAGCAGGATATTGGGCCACAGCAGACCTATTAGCATGAGTACGCCCACGAGTGAAATTGTGGCAATCTTGAAACTAACTTCATTGTCTGTACTATTGCTAACAGCCGCAACTTTCTTTTATCGTGAGTTTTCTTTTTCCCGAATTATGGCTGTTTATTTCTGGTTTTTTTCTAACGTATTTTTATTCTTGTCGCATCGGTTGGTGCGTTTTCTGGTAAAGGAAATGCGCGACCGGGGAATAAGCTTGCATAAGGTTCTAGTGGTGGGAGCTGGGGAGTTGGGGCAGAGAGTGGTTCAAAAACTCGATCTGTACCCGGAAATCGGTTTCTCAGTGGTGGGATATTTATCTCACAACTCAGATAAGGTTGGAACAACCTTAGGCGAGCACAAGGTGCTGGGGTTATATGAAGATTTGAATAAATGCATAAAAGAACATGAGGTAAGCCAATTATTTGTAGCTCTGCCTTCAAGTGCGCACGAGCGGTTACAGGAAATTCTGGCAAGTTTGGAAGAAGAAACGGTAGATATTAAACTGGTTCCTGATTTGTTACGCTATATGGATTTACAATCAGGGATTGAAGAACTGGACGGTATGCCAGTGATCAACCTGACAGAGTCTCCACTTTATGGTTGGAATACTGCAATTAAGCGGATCTCTGACGTTATTCTTTCTAGTCTGGCCATTCTTATATCTTTCCCGGTTATGGTTTTAATAGCTATTGTTATCAAGCTGGAATCTCGTGGGCCTTTGTTATACAAACAAGAGAGAATGGGGTTGGATAGAGACGTTTTCTGGATGTATAAATTTCGCTCTATGAAACCCGGAGCAGAGAAACAATCGGGTCCTGTCTGGGCGAAAGAAGACGATGATCGACGAACCCGCGTAGGAACTTTTTTAAGAAGTACCAGCCTAGATGAATTGCCACAGTTTTTTAATGTTTTCATGGGACAAATGAGCCTTGTTGGCCCGCGGCCCGAAAGGCCTGTATTTGTGGACGAGTTTAAGAAGTCTATTCCATTTTATATGCTTCGCCTAAAAATGAAGGCTGGCTTGACTGGCTGGGCACAGGTGAATGGATGGCGAGGCAACACATCGTTGGAAAAAAGAATCGAGTTTGACCTTTATTACATTAAAAACTGGTCTTTGTTATTCGATATTAAAATTCTATTTTTGACAATATGGAAGGGATTGATAAACCGACATGCCTACTGAACCCAGGGTTTTAGCGGTTATTCCTGCACGCTGGGCTTCATCGCGATTTCCCGGAAAACCACTTGCAAATATTGCTGGGATACCGATGATACAAAGAGTGATGTGTCAAACCCAAAAAGCGAAATGTGTTACGGAAGTGATTGTGGCCACAGACGATACGCGCATTTTGGAGCTTGTTAATAATAATGGCGGTACAGCTGTTATGACATCCTCTGAGCACGAATCAGGCACCGACAGGGTTGCTGAGGTGGCTCGTGATAGGGATTGTGATATTGTAGTGAATGTGCAGGGAGATGAGCCCCTTATGCCACCGCAGAATATTGATCAGGTGGTTAAACCGTTAATAGAAGATACTTCAACGTTTGTGTCTAGTTTGAGAATTTTGATTCGAGACTCAAAAGACCTTGGGGACCGGAATATCACGAAAGTTGTGGTTGATAAATTTGATTCTGCATTGTATTTTTCAAAGGCTCCTATTCCATGGGATCGTGATGCTTGGTCAGAAGACGGCCCGGAAGCTCTAACTTCACCGCTTTGGTTTAAACATATTGGACTTTATGCTTACCGAAAAAAATTTCTTATGGAATATTCTGCGTTGCCTTTAACCCCTCTTGAGAAAATGGAAAAATTAGAACAATTAAGAATTCTGGAAAATGGATTTTCGATTAAAGTTGTCGAAACTGAATTCGACTCAACCGGTGTAGATTCTGAAGCTGATATTAAAATTATAGAAAAACAGTTAGCCCTTTCCCCTGAAAATTGATCGCTCGAGGAACGTAAGTGAATAAAAAGAAAAATGGTAAAAAAGTAAAATATATATTTGTAACCGGGGGTGTGCTGTCTTCTCTGGGAAAAGGAATTGCTGCTTCCTCGATAGGAAGTTTGCTTGAATGCTCGGGGCTAAAGATAACTATTTTAAAATTGGACCCCTATATCAATATTGATCCTGGAACCATGAACCCGTTTCAACATGGAGAGGTCTATGTGACCGACGATGGAGCAGAAACGGATCTCGATCTCGGGCATTACGAGAGGTTTACCCACGCAAAAATGCGTCGTGCAAATAATGTTACTGCAGGAAAAATTTATCATAATGTAATTCAAAAAGAACGAAAAGGCGAGTATCTGGGGGCAACAGTTCAGGTTATTCCCCATATTACGGATGAAATAAAAACCTACATTCAAAATGTAGGAGATGGGGTGGATGTTGTTATTTGTGAAATTGGCGGGACGGTTGGTGATATTGAAAGTCTTCCATTTCTCGAAGCAATACGCCAATTCCGATTTGATGTGAAACCAAAAGATGTTTTGTATGTTCATCTGACTCTGGTTCCATATATAAAAACTTCGGATGAATTAAAAACCAAGCCCACTCAACACAGTGTTCAAAAATTAAGAGAAATTGGTATTCAACCTGATGTTTTGCTTTGCCGCACAGAAAAAAGCCTATCACAATCCATAAAAAATAAGATTGCCTTGTTTTGCAGTGTCGATGCGAAATCGGTTATCACCGCTATGGACGTAAGTTCTATTTACGAAGTTCCACTGAGTCTCGAAAAGGAGGGCTTAGCGGAAATCATCCTTGAAAAACTCGGAATGAAAGTAAAGCAGCCTGATCTGGAGCGATGGGAGAAGATTAATAAAGTTTTAAAGAAGCCTGCCGGAGAAGTCAGGATTGGCATCGTTGGCAAGTATGTAGATCTTAAAGAATCTTATAAAAGTCTCACCGAAGCTTTGATTCATGGTGGTATAGGAAATAGTGTGATCGTTAAATTTAACTGGATAGATGCAGAAGCACTGGAAAAGGAAGAGGGCTTAAAACAATTAGCAGATTGTGATGGGGTTCTTGTTCCTGGAGGGTTTGGAGAT
>JAJDBA010000165.1 GCA_029261675.1 Nitrospinaceae bacterium | reverse complement strand
TACAATTTTGACTCCTAATTCTTCAAAATTTTGGAAGCGATCTTCGGCGGCGTTGGTATAAATTGCGACTTTTAGTCCCTGCTGCAACATAGCTTGTACATGATCCAGGACAGAACTTTCAAAACTGCGCGTGTGATGAGGACCAAGAGTGCCGTCGGCATCAAGAAGAATCCCTTGTATCCCATCCCGCGAAAGAATATCTAGAGGAACTTCCTCGAACCGTTTTACTGAAATATAAGTCGACAGTCGGGAGGGTTGAAAAAAAAGAGAAAGAAAACGAGATATTTTAGCCGATGTAAGACCTTCGCGTTCAGAGGAAGCAGTGGGATAAATTGTTTGGGTCATTTAAAAAGCTATTGAAAATTGTGAGTCTTTACTAAAGGCAGGATAAAACTATTGAGCCCATCATGCACGCTATAAAATAACCTAGGTTTAAGAAATAACAGGGAACTCGGGTTTGTTATCAACGATAAACTTTAAAAGATCATGTCGGGTGACAATTCCAACCAGTTTTCCCAAGTGGGTGATAGGTACTCTAAGAACCTGATTTTCTACAAAAGCCTTCATTAACGGCAGAACAAAACAATCTTGATCTGCTGTGATAACGTCTCGAGTCATGGACTCAGAGGCGGCAATTGTCTTAAGATTCTTGCCCTGCAAAAATAACTCTATGATATCTTTTTCAGAAATAATTCCTATAACGATACTTTCTTCAACAATAGGTAGGCCGGAAAAATGAGATTCTTTGAGTTTTTCAAGGATATGATGAAGAGAAGAGTCTGAGTTAGCGCAAACGACGGGCCGGGTCATTATCTCGGCAACTTTAATGGATTTAAACTTTTCAAGCATGGGCAACTCTCGTTTTTTTACTTTCTACATAGAGGCCAAAACCGCTCAACAATATACAGTTACAGTATATCAGAACTCTATCTACCAAGTCAAAGTGATTTGAATTACCAAATTTTTCTCGATAACAATAAGAGGTCTAAATGGCAGGAAAAATTCCTGCCATTTAGAATAAACCTAGTCTTTATCCTTATCTTTATCGCTGGCATCACGGTTAAATTTGAATGAGCCAGATTCCAACATAGCCTTTCGGTTTTCTGGTAGATGCGCGTTAGCAGCACCATACTGATAGACCAGTTTGCCTCCTGTATGCCCCGCATCCACTAACGGAACAACCGCAGCGAGCGCCAGAATGGCAACCCCTAAACGGGCGGCATGCAGGTCTTTTCTGTATAATCCGGCCAGCGAAAATAGAAATAAGCCACCTGAAACCCAGAGTATTAGTTCTCCTGCCTCCTCATGCTCTTCGATAACCTTTTCCGATACAACTTCTTCAACTTTTTCTTCATCTTCTTCTCCCATCTCGACTGCAATATAAGATGAAACTCCATAGCCCAATGCCAAAGCAGTGACCAGAACCCAGGTATAAGGATGTATATGGTCTTTTCGGATGGCCCACCAAAGAACCAGGGCTACGAATGACAGTAATATGCCCAGAACAACTGGAAAGTGAACGACAACGGGGTGCAACGGCAAATCAAACATGATAACCTCCTTGGAAAAATTAATCTTGCAACCAATTTTCGTCCAAAACAGAAAAACCACCATCGGCACTTTGGATTATGAAATTATCTATTAAATTCAAAAACTTACAAAGGTCATAGGTCAAATGGCGGATAGGAATAAATTCGTTTTAGTGTTGTCTGGAATATTTGTTGTGCTGATAAGTGCCGATCTAGTCACGGATTATCAGAAGGGAGGCACAGGAACACACCTCATTCTGGAAGGGTTGTTATTGCTGGTCAGCGGGACAATGTTTGTTGCAGGATTAAAGCAATTGACCGAAGCCAGGCAAGAAATAAAATCCCTCCAAGTGGATGTCGAAAAGCTTCACGAAGAAAAAGACAGATGGAAGGGAGAAACCCAGCAACTGCTAGCAGGACTCTCGGTAAAAATCGAAGGGCAATTCAAACATTGGAAACTGACGCAAGCTGAAACGGAGGTAGGGTTTCTATTGTTAAAAGGGTTTTCGCTAAAAGAAATCGCCGATATCAGAGATACAAAACTGAAAACAGTGCAACAGCAGTCACAATCAATTTACCAGAAAACCAAACTTGGCAGTCGATCTGAACTCGCCGCGTTTTTCCTCGAAGACCTTCTTCCTCCCACTAGCATGGGAGACCTCTCTACATTAAGTTAAATAGCGGTCAGAGCTTATTGAGCGCACTAAGTCGTATGACTAATTAGAGTAAAAGGCACAACTAACTCTTTTGGCGTTATGGGAATGGACCTGCGGTGGTTCGCCGCTGATTATTTAAGGAAAATGCTTTTACAGCGGGAATGGTTACGTTCTTTCTCTAAACTGCATACACGCTGTTTTTTGAAAATGCCGGTGGCCGATTTGGTGTGACTTTTTATGGATTCATCGGTCTTCGTTGTGCATTGAGTGAATTGTTTTTTAGCTGAATGAAGGCAGGTTTTGTAGTTGTTGAGAGCAGGCATCCTCACTATCACTGTTGGCTGTTCCGATTGAGCTTTTGCAATTTGAATCGCATTTGGGGCCGCGATACCAGGTGCGCTGAGTAAAACCCCTAATAGGTATAGTTTTATAGCTTCGACCATTTGATTTACCCTTAGCCCCTACTAGCAAAGCACTAAAAAAAAACAATTGCAACGAACACAATGCTGCTTATGCGAACCCGGAGCTCCCTTAATTAAATGTTACGGTAAATATAGTGTAAGGCCGTAATTGATTGATTGCAAAGATTTTTTCAGATTTACATCAAATTAAACAAGATTTTCTGTGCGGTGGGGGAGACCTGCTCGTCACATGTCATTGCAAACGGAGCGATCTGGAGCAATAAATAAGGACAATTAATACCCTCTCATTTATGAATGGAGAATTTTCTCCCTTGATTTTTGAACAAGTTCACCTATCTTGTAAATATATGAAAACATCCTTTCATAGAATGAGGAATCGATGAAAGATTACGACGACCCAGAGCCGGAAGAACGGGAGGAAGTTAACGAGGCATTTGAACTGACAAAAGCTGTTCTTCTTTTTTTTGTCAGTAAAAGAGCATTCCAGGGATACATCCTGATTTTGGTGGGGTACTTCAGCTGGAAATACACCGATTTTCTCAAAGACCCCGACGAGTGTTATAAAGCTCATCCCACTTTCACTGCCAATCTCTCTATTAAAAATCCCAATTTCCGCTGGGAAGAATTCAGAGGTCTGGAGTTAAGAGGGTTGGTGAAAACCATCGCCGGGGATGGTAAAAAAGAGATTGTACGATCCTACGACCTGATTACAGGAAAACCCGCAGAAAAACCTACAAACTTTCTAATAAGCGGATTCCACAATTCTTACAAAACAAAAGTCAAAGGGTGTGTAGAAAGAGTTACCCTGTTTGCCAAAATCAAAACATTGTCGAGAGCAAAGGCAATATTGAACGACAGCGAGCTAACTCGGAAGTTACAAAAAAAGTTTTTAAGCACTGAAAAAGAAAAAGAGAACCCCAGAAAAATAAGAAGTAGAAAGTGCACAGTCGAACTCACTATTGATCCCATCGACCCAATGGCACAAAACACCCAAGTCCCTACTGGCAATATCAAAATGGATTGTAGTTAAGCGTTCTAAGCTTTAAAGACTTCATTGGGCAAAGTGCCTAGCCGAAACCATCCAGCTTTTAGGAAATCAAGATTAGTATTTTTCCACCCCCTGAAACATTCACAAACCCCAGAGTCAATAAAAAATGCATCTTTCGTGCTAATGCTACCACCTGCCAGTTCTTTAAGCATTTTACTAGCCTCTTTGTCGCAAATGCGTAACAGGCCATTAACTAAAGATGCCCCCTTGGACTTACTCTTAAACCGTTGATGAGTGTTGGTTCTCCCCATTCAGCCATCGCAATTGGGGATACAGGCTTACGTTCTTCGCAGCATTTCTTGAATTTTTTGCCACTCCCACAGTCGCAAGGTTTATTTCTATTTGCTCCATCTCCCATACTATTTCATAATGTACTCGCTATTATTTTTGAAAAATTCAAGCACAACCTCTTATTTCCCCCAACCAGCTTTAAAGTCAAATCAATCTTTCGATTTTCTCTTTCCTCTTCGTTCTTTTCTTTGTTCTTTCATTTCTTTTCTTTCAGCCCGGAGTGCTTCCATATTTTTCTTGTGATTTTGTCGACAGGATTTCATGTCTTCGCGGGTGTTTGCGGATTTGACACAACTTTCAAAGTCGTTTAAGAAACCGCGTTTTTTATTGACCTTCTCAAGCACTTTCGCCTTTATCTTTGCAAACCTTTCACCTTCATCGGCGTATGCTGCACTTTGAACCAGAAACACCATCATCACAGCCAATATAATTTTTTTCATATTCTCCCTTTCCACAAATTAAAACTCCAAAATTTATCCAGTTATATTCTAATCCTCTTTACAAGAAGAAGCTGCTAAAAACTCATATCCAGAAGCTAAAGTAGTAATGGTTTCGCAGCAAAAAGAATAGACCTATTGCCTCCGGCGGCCAGCCGGTTAGAACCAGCTTTCGCGGTCTAAGGAGCGGTATTGAATGGCTTCGGCGATGTGTTCGGATTCGACATGTTCGCTTTGGGCGAGATCGGCGATGGTGCGCGCAACTTTCAGGATGCGGTCGTGGGCTCTTGCACTAAGCCCCAACTTATCGATTGCCATTGCCATTATTTTTTTCGACGCTTCATCGAGATCGCAAAAAGCTTTGAGTTGTTTGGCGTTCATGTTGGCATTGAAATTCTTTTCCCCATTTTTAAAACGGTGCAATTGAATATTTCGTGTCTGTTCGACTCGTTGAGCAATGGCAGATGAGGGTTCGCCACCGGACTCGGAAGAAAGGTCTTTGTAGTTCAATGCAGGGACTTCGATATGCAGGTCGATTCGGTCGAGCAATGGACCCGATATTTTGCCAACATACTTTTTGATGACGGCAGGACTGCACCCGCACTCGCGTTTCGGATCGAATCGATAACCACAGGGGCAAGGGTTCATCGCCGCCACCAACATTAAGTTAGCCGGATACGTGACTGACCCGGCGGCTCGTGATATTGATACCTCTCCCTCCTCGAGGGGTTGCCTTAAAACTTCGAGCACGTTGCGTTTGAACTCGGGCAACTCATCGAGAAACAAAACTCCGTTATGCGCCATCGACACTTCGCCGGGCATGGGCACGCGACCGCCACCGATCAACCCGGCATCGGAGATGGTGTGGTGCGGCGAACGAAACGGACGTAGATTTAAAAGTCCATTTTTCAATTGACCCAGAATACTGTGAATTTTGGTGGTGGTGATGGACTCATCTTGCGTCATTGAGGGCAGAATCGTTGGAATGCGCTTTGCCAGCATGGACTTGCCACTGCCTGGCGGCCCGATCAGTAGAATATTGTGTCCACCAGAAGAAGCGATCTCCAACGCACGTTTGACATGGTGCTGACCTTTTACATCGGTGAAGTCCAGCTCATACCCTGACAGACTTGAGACTTCCTGTTGAGTCTCGGGTTTAACTGGCTGTAGCTCTAGCTCCCCGCAAAGAAACTCCAATGCTTGCGGCAGGTTTTCTATCGCGTAGATAGGGATGCCGTCTATCACTGAAACTTCGGCAGCGTTTTGTGCGGGAAGTAAAACCCCTTTCATGCCTTTTTCGCGTGCCATGGCTGTGATGGAGAGTCCGCCTTTAATGGGTTTGACTCTTCCGTCAAGTGACAGTTCTCCCAGAATAACCCAGCCTTTCAATTTTTCATTGTCGATCATGCCGCTTGCGGCGAGGATGCCCAATGCGATAGGAAGATCGAACGCCGAACCTTCTTTACGAATATCGGCAGGGGCCAGATTAACGGTGATTCTTCGTACAGGCAGTGCAAGTTGGGTGTTGCGAATGGCGGCAGAGACCCGGTCGCTGCTTTCCTTTACAGCCGCATCAGGCAGGCCCACGATGGACATACCAGGAAGCCCTTGCGAAAGATTAACCTCTACTTCGACGGGGTAACCATCGATGCCTAATACTGCTCCGCTATGTACTAGTGCGACCATGTTGCCTCAACTATTAATTTTTGGTATTCGGATCAAAGCTACACCAATGCACTTGTTCAGGCAACTATTTAAAGGTGCAAAGAAGTCGTCAAATATTTCATTTAATAGGCCCGCTAATATTGCCGGGGGTTTTAGTTGAATCAAGGGGTGACAGTCCATATAATTAGGAAGAACCAATTACTCAATCATCAGCAGGCATACCGTAGAAAATGGCTAAAAATAAATCTGGGAAAAACACCTCTAATAAAACTAAAAAACGTATCTCAACCATCGCTATGGCTGTTTTTGTCTGCATAGTCGTGGCAGGAGTCTATGTTGGCACCAAACCCTCGGTAAAAGTTCAACCTGTGGCTCCTGCAACGGGGATGTTGATCGAAACTCGCCCCATTTTAACTGATGCCGTTTTTACAGGAAAAGTGGCGGAGGCTTATCGAATTGCTGCCGAGATACCGAAAGTACTCGACAGTTTATTTTGCTACTGCTACTGCAAAAAAAATCACAACCACAAAACGTTATTGACCTGCTACACTAATAAGCACGGTTCCAAATGCGATATTTGTCTGAATGAAGTTTTTTACGCCTACGATTTATACAATCAAGGCAAAACATTGGACGAAATTGTAATTGCTGTAGACAAAAAATTCTATCGCCCCTATCGCCGCGCCTGAGCAAGAACAAAAATGTTTCTATTCTTTTCATTATAAAACGAGAACAACTTTTTAGAAATTACGAGTTAAAGAAAAAATGCAAAACGTTGCGCAAGACAAACCTATCAGCATCTATATTCCCTACACTTTTTTGGTAGCGGCACTCTTATCGGTGTTCGTGGTGTCTCTCAACAAAGTGGAATTAAAACCTTTCGAAACTGAATATCCAGCGGAAGCTTTTATATCCCCCGAGTTTGAGTTACCCACTTTAGCCGGAGGAAAAGTAAAGCTTTCAGACTACCGAGGCAAAGTGGTGTTTATAAATTTCTGGGCCACGTGGTGCGGCACCTGTGAAGTTGAGATGCCTTCCATGGAAAAGCTGTACCAGAAGTTCAAGGATCATGGATTTGAAATGCTCACTATAAGTGTCGATAAGGATCAAACCCTGATCGAACCTTTTATGAAAAAATTCAACCTGACCTTTCCTGTATTGTTGGACCCGGAAAGCATAGTTGCAAAACGAGTTTACAAAACCACCGGTGTGCCAGAAACATTTATCGTTGACCGAGAAGGGCTTATACGACACAAAGCCATTGGCCCACGAGACTGGGCTAACGATGAAACACTCGAAGCGTTCACTCAAATGATTTTGGGAAGCTGATTATGAAAAGATTATTGATCGCAGCCATCTTTATTTTTGTCGCACAAAATGCGATGGCGCATAGTGGGCATAAAGAAGAATCTCCACCCGTTCCAATCGCAGAACCATCTGCAACCGATCCGATGTATGCCAATGAAGAAAAAGAGTCGGACCCTTTTGGTGGTTCTGGACTGTTCTCACCTTCGGACCTTTTCATGCAAGGTGAAGTGGTTACCGACGAACCTAAGGAAGCCATGAAAATGGAAGGCAGTCACAACGAAAATGCGGACCACAAAATGCCCAAAGTGGAAGCCGCTAAGATAAAAACAGTAGAAATATCGAGCAAAGGCTATGGCATCGCCGCAGGTATTACCTTTTGTGCCGGTCTCCTTTTTGCCGGACTGACCTTCATCCGACCCGGAGAATAACTGTATGGCCAACGGACTTACAAAAATTTTACAAGACCGACTGGGCCTACATCTACTCGAATACGACATCCCCGAACACTCCAACTCTATAAAATATTCCCTCGGCGGCATGACCTTATCGGCCTTTGGGGTTCTGGTAATCAGCGGCATCTTGCTGGCGCAATTTTTCATTCCCGATCCAGAACGAGCCAATCGAAGCCTGCAATACCTTACCGATCAGGTTTATTTAGGCTGGTTCCTGCGTGGCATCCATTTCTGGGCCGCAGAGGTGTTGACGGTCACGATGACACTGCACGTCATCCGCGTGTTCTTTACGGCATCTTATAAAAATCCACGCGAGATCAACTGGCTCATCGGCATCGGAATAATGGTGATGATGGTTACATTGCTATTCACGGGTACCGTTCTCAAATGGGATCAAGAAGCTTATGAAGCGCTGGCCCATTTTCTTTGGGTCGCAGATCAACTGGGTGTCTTCGGTCTCCCCCTCACCGAAGCGTTTGCGCAAGGGGTTCCGCTTTTAAATAGAATCTATATGGCGCATATTTCTCTGCTACCCATCATCGCAATAATGATGATCGGACTGCATTTATTTTATGTCAAATACCACAAACTATCGCAATTACCGGATGCAACAAAGCCTGCTAAAA
>JAJDBA010000164.1 GCA_029261675.1 Nitrospinaceae bacterium | reverse complement strand
TCAAAGATCCAAAAAGGCTATCCCTTTCAATGCCATAATAAAATCCTGCCTCTGTAATATGGCCCCATATCAAGTTTCCAAAACAGGCCGCCGCCATGGTCGCTGCGAAAATTCGGAGATGCGTGTGCCCTTTAAAAAATTTGAAAAACACCGGGTAATAAAAGGCGCGAACTAGAAACTCTCGATAGTGGAAAGTGAACCTTGACCATAATGAAACAAGATTAGTGGAAAGCCAGGGGAAATTAAAATATGGGTCGACTTGATATCCGCAAACCCGCCATAACCCGACTTTAAAATGCATCACGCCTCCCCAATAAAACGTCCATTTCATGAGAGCTATCAGTGTTGTCAGTAGTACGGTGCTGGTTTTAATATCTTTGCCGGATACAAAATAGAACGACATATGTTCAATTCTTCGATAGACCTGAATTCCCTGATCGTTAAAAAAATCTATCAGGTAAATTTGGATCCATTCTCCAAAAATTAAATAAAAGATTGATACGACCCATAATTTTAAACCGCTGACAATCAATAAATTCTTATCTTTGCATAAGAAATTATTAACCGTATAAGCATAACCCTGTCCAATGGTCACACCCCAACTCCAATTAGCGATTTGGCCTGGGGTTAAAAAAACGGAGAGGTAGGTCATTAGTGAGATGTTTTTAGGAATTTTCCCATCCTGAAAGTCTATGTGATATAGAAATAAGCGTTCCCAATGCCAGAAGAATAATAAAACACCCAGAGCAAGTTTCCAGGATTCGGTTAACCATCCCTCCAATAAAAATCCTACAAGTACTGTGATCAATGCAGATTGAATAACTAGAACTCGCAATACTTTTGCAGCAGTAGGGGATTCAAGAAAGCGGAGAATCAAAAATCGATAAACAAGAAAAGTGAAAACTCCTGCTACCAAAGATTGAAAAATTGTAAGCAGGCCAAAATTCACATAAGGATAAAATGCCAAAAAACCAAAAAAACCAGGGAACCATGCTATCGAGGTGCGAAAATAGTTGGTGGGATGGAGAACCAGATAAACAAGGATATGGGCGCAGAGTAAACCTGCAACACCTTTAATTCCATATAAAACTGCAATGATAAAGAGGGAAGAAATAACCAGAGAGTTTTGTTTATGTTTTAAAGGAAGAAAATAAACCAACAGAAATGCAATAGCTACTCCGATGAAAAGGACCAAGCGCTCATCATCATTTGTAGGGAAGTTTTGATTAAGGGGGATATAAAGAGCGCTGTCAACATTTCCATCGTCATCAAAAACATGATCAATGTCTAATCCCAGGGATTCTGATAAATTTTGAGGTAGAGGAAGGTTAAGCGATTTAGAAGCGTGGGTGAATAGGTAGATATATAAAACTAAGAAAGCCAGAACAAAAAGAACTATTTTGGGTTGGTGCCGGTCATTTTTCTGCTGCTCCTCTTGAGATATCGAAGCACCACCAAGCAGGCTTGTCATGGCAGGTTATTCAGTCGGTCAGCAATGAATTTGGACAGGGTTTCAATGCTTCGAAAGGTTGCTGGGTTGATATCTGATCGGAAAATTTCAATGCCAAACCGTTGTTCTAAAAACAAGGTTGTGTTAACAATTCCGAAGGAATCTATGAACCAGTCATCCAGCAGATTTGTGTCGTCTTTTAAATCAATACCTGGATTTGGAAACTCCTTCTTAAAAAATCCTTTTAATTCGATCTTAATTTCATTAGGTAGCATTGTCGGTATCTTTTTTTGAGGTCCAAAAACTTTTGCGATCAATTTTTTCATTTCGATTCATTGGAAACCTGTCAACCTGGTGATAGCTATGCGGGATCATATATGTGGGTAGCATTTTGGATAAAAATTTTTTAAAAGGGAAAGACGGATCCTTTTTTTCACCCGTATAAAATGCTACGATACATTTTTTAGGTGAATCATAGAATACACAACTTTGCTGAATGCCATCCAAGCGATTTAAAGCATTTTCAATTTCTCCCGGTTCGATACGGTAGCCTAAATGTTTGAACTGATCGTCTTTTCGTCCTGTCATATATATTAGCCCATCTTTAGATGATACATATCCTAAGTCACCCGTTTTATAAATAAATTGACCTTGTTTTTCGAGATCAGGAATAAATACCTGTCGTGTCATCTCCGGTTCATTCCAATACCCTAAAGAAACACCGGGACCTGTGATACAAATCTCTGCGGTCACATTTTCATCTTTTACGAATTTATCATTTTCATCCATGAAAAGGATACTGTGATTGTTACAGGGAACTCCTAATGGCACATTTTCCAAATCATTGATTTCATTTCCAAATATCCAATATATTGCATCCACAGTAATTTCTGTAGGTCCGTATAAATTTGAAAGTAGTGCGCCGGGAAGTTCTCTACGAAGGGATATCAAAGTATTCATAGGCATGGGTTCCCCGGCAAAGAGGATCTTTTTCAAGCAAGTAAGCTCTGAACCCTGTAGTGCTTTAAGGGCTATCAAATTGTTAAGTACGGAAGGGACAAAAAAAATAAAGTTAACTTTTTTTTCAGCAATATAATTTCTAAATTCATCTGGAAAGCGTAGCGTGTCTTTTGGAAGCAAATGCAAGGTGCTGCCCTTAGCCAACATGAGATATAAGTCCAGAACGGAATTATCGAAATAAAAGGGGGCTTGATTACCTATAATTTCCATTTCAGAAACATCATAGGTTTCGATAGCCCATTCAATGTAGTCGATGACCGATGCATTTGAGATGGTGACTCCTTTTGGGGTTCCCGTTGTTCCAGATGTGAAGATAATGTATAGGGGGTCACTTGATTTTCTCGCTGAAAGCTTTTCAATGATAGAATTTTCTGCGTCAGGCTCTTGGCTATTGTTAGTAATGGAAAAGCTTTTTTCGGCTAATGTAAATTCACCTGCTTTTTGTTCCAAAACCCAGTTGCTACCCAATATTTTTAGTATTTTTTCTTTTCTTTTATCGGGTGTATCAATATCTAAAGGAACATAAATGTTTCCGGCAAGCTGGATAGCCAAAAGAGAGATAACTGCATCGATGGATTTTGGCAAATTCACCGATATAGGTTGATTAGTTATTTTAAATTCAGTCGTAATCCAATAAGCTAGGGCAAGAGATTTTTTCCAAAGCTCTAAAAAAGTAATGCTCTGCTCGCCATCAACGATTGCAGTTTTTTTAGGAAACCGTTCTTTGGTTTTTAGCAGATACTCTATTGCTAATTTTTGCATTCAAATAACCGGCAACTGGGAATTAGTTAAATTATTATGAAACCTGTACAAAAAAAACCGCTGGTGGTCCTGTTAGCCCTTGCTGGAATTCTTACGGCAGGTTTTATTTCATTCAAACTGAATTCTATAATAAATGAAACAAAAACTCTGCAAAGGCGACCAAATTTATTTTTGATCACTTTGGATACTCTGCGTCCAGATCATTTAAATATTTACGGTTATAGCCGGAAAACGAGCCCTGCTATTTCTGAATTGGCGAAAGATAGTTTCGTTTTCGATAACGCATTTACAGTGGCAACCAATTCTGGTCCTTCGCACGCAACTATGCTGACGGGATTATACCCTTTGCAACATGGTTTGATGGATAATGGACAAGCCATTAAACCAAACATTCCAACTCTTGCCGGCATCCTGAAGGAGCGAGGGTATGAGACGTCAGGCTTTGTAGGATATCACGCCCTCAACGATGAATCGGGATTGGATAAAGGTTTTCAGAATTTTGAGTTTATCCCCATTGCGAGTCATGACCATGATGAGAAAGATCTGGAGGATGATTTCAAAGGCTTCGAAGCAGTCAAAAACTGGTTGAGCTCCAAGGTTCAAGAGGAAAAAAAAGCTCCGTTTTTTGTTTGGATGCATGTGCAGAATATTCATGAGAGCTATGACCCCCCTCCTCCCTATAACACCCTATTTAGGGATATCTCGCCACCCCAGCCTCTAAAGGGATTTAGGGGTGAATTTGATATTCGATGCGTCAACGATATGGCTTATGCTTGGCGTAAGGGAATTCTTCCACCAGAAATGAAAGAGGAGGTCATTGCTTTATATGATGGAGAAATTCGTCTTGTCGATGATCAACTTAAGCAGATTTTTGAAATTTTAAAATCATCAGGAGCTTATGATGAAACTGTTATCGTGATTCTCTCTGATCATGGTGAGATTTTTTTTGAGCGCTATGAAAATGATTTTTACAAGATAGGCCCAGGACATTACGGACGCTATTCGGATGCGGTAATTCGTATTCCTTTAATAATCAAACCAACTGGGGGTCGAGCTTCTTTATCTCGCCCCGCGTCATTGGTATCCACTATAGATCTTGCGCCAACTATTCTGGAATTGTTGAATCAGGAGCCCAAATCTTGGATGCCGGGAAAATCTCTTGTTCCTTTAATGAATCAGTCAGGAGTTTCTAATTCGAATCAAAAAATTTTTATCAACGAATCGCCTTTCGAAACAAAATTTTATGGAGTACGTAGTGATAAATGGAAACTGATAATAAAAAATGATGAAGGTAAAGAAAGTAAATTGCTAATTGATATCCAAAATGATCCAAAGGAAAACAGCAATGTTTTATCTGGCAATTTACAATCCGTGAAGGAGCTGGAAGAAATTTTAGAATCTTGGAAGATAGAAAACAAATCCGTCGATGGGAGCGTGTCTAAAGAGATGAGCGAAGGGATGCGTCAGGCTTTAATCGATGGTGGGTATATCAGGGATTAATTTTTACAATGAAAATTATTTCACCTAAACAAATATTGATCGCTCTGTTGGCAATAGATGGTGCTTTGGGAGTTCTTTATTTGATTACAAATGGCCATCCAGAATGGGGATCGTTATTTAACCTTGCAGCAGAAAACAATTTGCCTACGTGGTTTTCAAGTTTTCAGTTTTTCCTTGCGGGGCTTTCAGCATTTTATTGTTGGGTCGTGGTAAAGCCTGCTCAGTTAGCTTTTAACTGGATTTGGAGTGCCGTAGGGGTTTTGATGTTGTTTTTATCATTAGATGAAACTATGGAAATCCATGAAGCCCTAATAGACAGTGTCATGTCTGGCCCCGCTGGAGAAAATCTTAGAGCTTTCTTTGGCGTGACCCAGGAGACGGACTCCCTATTGTGGACAGTAGTATTTGCTCCACCGATGATACTGGTCGGTGTGGGGCTGATGGTATTCTATTATTTTTCCTTTAAAAAATTTCCTCAATTTTTTTCATGGGCTTTGGTAGCACTTGGTTCCCTGGCTTTGGCGGCGGGCTTGGAATTAGTGGAAGCTAAAATCCTCACCGTTGCCAATGAAAGCGCAATGAATCGATACTTTCTGTTAACTCTAATTGAAGAGATGGCTGAGTTTTTGGCAGCCACCCTGTTTGTATGGATCCATTACTCTTATGCGTGGCACCTGCAAAAAAATAATTCTACATAAATTATGTTAACCTGAGTCTTATCGGATTATAAATTCGTAGGTCATTTTTATGCAACGTTATCTTTCCCTAATCATTCCACTTTCGCTAGCGATTTTCTTCTTCTATGACGGAGCTGTCGCCGCTAAGCCTTACAACCGTCTGGTGCATGAGAAGAGTCCTTACCTCCTGCAACATAAGGACAATCCTATCCACTGGTACGCATGGGGCGAAGAAGCGCTACAAGCTGCACGTGATCAAAACAAACCCATTTTCTTAAGCATCGGTTATTCCACCTGCCATTGGTGCCATGTTTTGGAAAAAGAATCGTTCGAAAATGAAGAAGTAGCCGCGATGTTGAATGAAAGCTTCATCTGCATAAAAGTGGATCGCGAGGAACATCCTGATGTGGACCAATTTTATATGAATGTTGTGCAGGCCATGACCGGAAGTGGTGGTTGGCCTCTTACTGTGATCATGACACCCGAAAAAATACCTGTCTTTGGCGGCACTTACTTTCCGAAAAATGAGCTTGTGAAAATTATCGATGCATTAGGCACTGCATGGATTGAGCAACCCAAAAAAATAAAGGCTGTGGGAGATACAGTAAGAAAATTCATTGAAGCGGGGGATAGCATCTCCACACAATCGGTGACATTAGATGAAACCTTGATGAAGGAATTTTATAAAAAATCTGTCATCAGTTACGACAAAGAGAATGGCGGTTTTGGTCTTGCACCAAAATTTCCACCGACGATGAAAATGCGCCTGCTGTTGCGAATCGCCCAACGCACTAATGACAAGTACGCGATTAAAATGGTGACCTCGACGTTAGAGGCTATGGCACGCGGAGGAATTTATGACCACCTTGCTGGAGGATTCCATCGCTACTCGACAGACCCGATCTGGCTGGTGCCCCATTTTGAAAAGATGCTTTACGACCAGGCCGCTCTGGCAACCGTTTATCTTGAAGGTTATCAGGTAACACAAAACAAAGTATTCGAATCAGTAGCACGTGGTGTTCTCGATTATGTCCTCAAAGATATGACCGGGCCGGAAGGCGGATTCTATTCCGCTGAAGACGCAGACAGCGAAGGTGAAGAAGGGACGTTTTATGTGTGGTCCGATTCCGAACTGAAAAGAATATTAAATGAAAAAGAATATCAACAGGCCATTAAAACATTTGGTGTAACTCCGCAAGGCAACTTTGAAATGACAGGAGAAAATATCCTCCATCTAAACAAAGGGGTTAGTTGGAAGAGTAGTTCCGGTTTAGAAATGAAAAATGTCCGTAAGAAACTTTTACAGTTTAGGGAGAAGCGCGAACATCCTTTTAAAGACGATAAAGTTCTCACCGCCTGGAACGGACTCATGATAAGTGCTATGGCGAAGGCCTCACAAATATTGCAGGAAGATGAGTATTTGAGAGCCGCACAAAAATCAGCGCAGTTTATTAAAGCGAATCTTTATAAGAACGAAAAGCTAGCACGTCGGTTTCGAGATAGCGAGGCCAAATTCACTGCCAGCTTAGATGATTATGCGTATCTCATTCAAGGATTGGTCGATCTTTATGAAACCGACTTCGATGAGCAATGGTTGAGTTGGGCTAACGTGTTGCAGAAAAAACAAGATGAGCTGTTTTGGGATAAAGAGAGCGGTGGATATTATTTTTCTGAAGCGAAAGGAAGCTTGTTGCCCGGTCGCAATAAAAGCTTTGAAGACAATGCTCGCCCCAACAGTAACGCCGTGTCGGCATTGAACCTGTTAAAACTTTATAATTTCACTCTGCACAAACCCTATAGAGATAAAGCCAAAACCATTTTTGCATTGGCGGGGGAGATGATGAGCCGATCTCATAATGCGTTCGCGCAAATGTTCATTGCCTTGGACTTCTATCTCGACAAGTCTAAAGAAGTCGTTGTGGTGGGGCCACAGCAGTCCAAAGAAAAAGATGCAGTTATTAAAATGTTGCGTACCGAGTTCTTACCCAATAAAACCGTTGGCTATATCTCAACCGATTTCAAATCGTCTTTCCCAGTGTTCGAAAATAAAACCACAGCCGATGGGCGTACAATTATCTATGTCTGTGAAAACAATGTCTGTAAATTCCCCACCGAAGACCTAAAAAAAGCCCGCCAATTAGTGAAAGAAAATAAAGACTACTCGTTAAATTAAATAGCCCTTAAAAATCTAGTGGGTTGGAAGGTGCAGCTATTGGAGCCTTTAGGTACTCGCTACCGGGGATAGGTGCTTGTGCATCCATTTTTTCGTGGGCGTGGAAATGACTGTCTTCTGGAAAAGGAAATTTATTGGGGTCGAGTGTATGGGAGTAGCCATGCATCTGGAATAAAAATAAAAAGGCCCCTGCATAAATCAATGCATTGTTAGAGACTTTGCTGATTTGTGAAAAAGATGGAGCGCGTCTCCATTTTAATAATAATGTGGCCATCACACATAGGGCTGCAATTTGTCCTAATTCTATTCCAAGATTAAAGGAAAGAATTCTCCAGACAATACCTTCGTCTCCAAGAGGAAGTTGTTGCAGTTGGATGGAAAGTCCTAATCCGTGAATCAGGCCAAAAATAAAAACAGCCCAGACCAGATTCAGTTCTTTATCAAATATTTTTTTGAATCCACCCAGGTTTTTATAGCCGATATAACAAACGCTAAGCGCGATCACGGCGTCGACCAAAAAATAATTTACCGTTACTCCCATTAATGTTGCGATGACCAGAGTGGTACTGTGACCGATTGTAAAGGCGGTGATATATTTGACGACACTCATGAAAGAGGTCAGAAAAAAAACAAGGCCGAAGATGAACACGAGATGGTCGTAACCCGTCAGCATATGGGTGGCACCGATCTTCAGGAATTGAAGATTGCCTCCTTGTATAATGCTTTGTTTTTCCGCTTCTGACATGCCATGGGCATAGGCTAAAGAAGCTAATAAGACCAAGGATAGGAGAAGCGATATTTGTAGGGTTTTATTCATAATTAAATTTATCCTTCGAAGACCTTAACATAATATTTAGATTCCATTTTAATTGAGAACCGAATAGAATTGGGAATAAAATTTTTATCGATAATTTGTATAAAGGGAGAGTTATGAATAGCTTTAAAAAATTAATGATCGCACTGGTTTTAATTATTTCTGTAATGGGTATTGTTGGTTGTGAAGAAAAAGGGCCGGCAGAAAAAGCAGGAAAGAAAATGGATGAAGCTGCTGAGGATGCAGCAAAGAAGGTAAATGATTTATTGGGTAAATAAATAATTCGATGCTCTCTTAGCTATGGGATTACTGACTGCCAGACCCTCTTCCACCCATTTTGTGGTGGAAGATCCTTGCTTTCTGGATATTAAAGAAAATCCAGATTGGCAAAGCCAATTTGGAAACGACCATTCTTTAAAGCTTGAAATTGGGTTTGGCATGGGCGATTTTTTAATCTCCATGGCTAAAAGAGAGCCAGATAGTAATTTCATCGGTATAGATTTTTCCCAGGACGGCATCCAAAAACTACTTGCGCGTATTCGTTCCTTCCAGCTAAAAAATATACGTGTTGTTTTTGGAGATGTCCGGGAAAAACTTCCTCACCTCTTTCGAGCCGAAGAGTTAGATTCGGTTTATATCAATCTCCCCGACCCTTGGCCTAAGAAACGGCATTTCAAACGCCGCCTAATTAAACCAGAACTGATAAAACAGATTGCGCAGAAGCTAGCTCCTAAAGGTCGCGTCCATCTAGCTACGGATAGCGACTCCTATGCCATGGAGATACTCGGCTATTTTAATGCAGAACCTTCATTGCAAGATGTGAATGAAGAGACGGGTATTTTTTATGAGCGAAAGCATTTGCCAAAAACAAAGTACGAAAAAAGTTTTCTTTACGCTGGAGATAAAATCCACTATCTCGAGTATTCAAAGTTTATCGATCGCGAAGAGGAGCCAAAAAAAGAAGAAATATTGGTTTCTGAGGAGAAGCCACTTAGCAACGATGAATATCTAACTCGAAAATTTAAAACTGCGGAAGCCAATGCGAATGATGCTTGTGACCTCAAACAAGTTGCAGATCAATTAGCAGAAGCAGGAGACGGGCAATGGGCCAAAAACGTATATCAAAAAGCCGAGGCAAAGGCCGAAGACAGTCTCGACTTGAACTGGCTTGCCTATAGTGTTGCTCTCGCACTCAATGATAAAGATTGGGCTAGAAAAATTTACAGGAAAGCTGAGGAACATGCCGAGAGCAGTCTCGACTTAAATTGGCTGGCGTATAGTGTTTTTGAAGCTCTTGAAGATAAAGAGTGGGCGAAACAATTGTTCGAAAAAGCAGAAAGCAAAAATATTCGCGAATTATGCGACCTCGCTGAAAGTGTTTCAGAAATTCTTGAGGATAAGGAATGGCAACTCAAAATTTATAAAAAAGCTGAGGAGAATGCAAACGAGTATTCTGATTTTTATGAACTTGCAGACAACGTCTTCGCAAAATTGGGTGATGGAGAATGGGCCAGCGAGCTGTACCATAAAGCGGAGCGCGAGGCCGAAGAGTGTTGTGATCTTTTGGGTCTGGCTGAATG
Source organism: Nitrospinaceae bacterium (assembly GCA_029261675.1). Lineage (GTDB taxonomy): Bacteria > Nitrospinota > Nitrospinia > Nitrospinales > VA-1 > UBA8687. The sequence continues at coordinate 2,586 of JAJDBA010000164.1, read as the reverse complement.
TTTTTTAGAAAAGCTTGGAGATGGAGAAGGTGCACGCCGCCTTTATAAAAAGGCAGAGGAAAATGCTGAAGACAGTGTGGACTTTGGTGCTATTTCTGAGAGCTTACGCGAAATTCTGGGAGATGAAGAATGGGCCGCAAGACTATCGTCTTGACGGCGGGGATTTGACAAAGTGCTTTTTATATTTTGTATGAAAAACTTATGATTGTGTCTCCTGGATTAGACTGGGATTGATCTTCGGAAAAATCGAGATCCAGTTCTCCATTACCCTTGATTCTTATAAAAGGTTGCAGTCTGCTTTTAAAATTATCTTTAAGAGCTTCAAAATTGTATTCCTCGGTGAGTCGAGTTCTTTGAAAGCGCCATCCATCAATATACTGAAGGATCAGTTCCTTATAGATCAGGTTTCCTTCAAACAACACTTTTCCTCTAAATGAACTGTTTAGTTGTTTCTTCTCGATTTTCTTTTCAGTGGTTGCAATCTGAAATACCCGGTTCCTTCCAAAGTGTTGAATAAAAACACTACAGACTAACGAGTTGTAAGCATGGTTTCCGGTAATCGCCAGAAGATACCCCATATCCGCCAGCTCCAGATCTTCTTCAACGCTTTCAGATAGAATTTCACCATAATGAATTGGAATGCCCTGGAGGCGACATTGCTGTAGGTTTTTCCATGAGTCACTCACTACCAGAACAGGCACATCCTCTTTTTGCAATGCTAAAGCCAGATCGATGCTCCACTTATGAGACCCTACTATTAAAACTCCTTCATTGGCGTTCCCGGCTAATCCTAAATGTCGAGCTAGCCAGCCGATACTGAATCCATGTAATAGAACTGTTGAAAACATAACGACGAATACTAGAGGAAGGAGCAGCTCTGCATTATTGATCATACGTTCTTGCAGTTTGATACCTAATAACCCAGCGATAGAAGTTGCAACAATCCCTCGAGGGGCAATCCAACTGACAAAAAGCCTTTGCTGCCAGCTCAATCCTGCCCCGATGGTTGAAAGCCATACCGCTGCGGGTCGAACCAGAAACAAAAAGCCAAACAAGAACCCAAATACACGCCAGTTCAAACCCATGAGATTATCCAGATTCAAATCTGCTGTTAATAGAATAAAAACAACAGGAATTACAATGGCGGTGATGTTTTCTTTGAATTTTCTGAGTTCATAAATGATCAGCATTCCAATGTTTCCCATGGTGATCCCCATCACCGTCACTGTTAAAAGACCAACCTCTTCTTGAAGAAGGTTGGATAGGGCATACACAGATAAAACGGTTGCGAACACCATAGGTAGTTTTAGAAACTCAGGAACGTGGCCTTTTTCGAAAGTGAACTTCAAAAGATGCGCCCCTCCAAACCCAATCAAGATCGAAGAAGCGATAGATCCTAATAAATAAAGGACGGTGATTTTATTCAATGCAATAAAATCGCTGGCTATAACAAATTGAAAAACGAGAACGGCCAACAGAATGCCGATGGGATCATTAATAATTCCTTCCCATTTCAAAAGAGAAGCGGTACGTGCTTTCAATCTTGTCTGCCTTATCAGAGGTAAGATGACAGTGGGACCGGTGACCACAAGGATGGCAGAAATCAGTAAAGATAAAGAAAAGGATAAATCTGCGATCCAATAGCAGACTTGAAAACCAAAAAACCAGGAAAGCGGAAGACCAAAAAGAATGAGATGTTTAACGGCTTTACCGGTATGGGTCAGCTCGTGAAATTTAAGGTTCAGACCCCCTTCAAATAAAATAATAGCCAGAGCAAGTTTGATAATGGCTTCTACAAGGACTCCAAAATCCTGACTGGGATCTACCAAATGAAAAACGGGACCAATTAAAAGACCGACTGTCGAAAATAATGCTATCGATGGAACTTTAAAGCGCCAAGCAAACCACTGGCAAAGAATTCCTGAAATAACAATCAGGACAAGTTTGTGCAAGACAATATGTTCCATGTTCCCTTAATGAATTTAAATGGTAGAGAAAATAAATATTAGCAGAGATTACCTGGAAGGGAACAAAGAAATACTGATTAGGCTTTCAACATCGCGTTAGTTAGGGAAGAATTTTGGCTAGAAAAACAATGCCAACCGCAACGGGGGTGATGTAGCGGATCAAGAATTCCCAGCATTGCGCCCATGGAAATTTGAAGGTGTTTTCATGCTTTTCAATTTCTGTATGCGCGTTATTAGTCCCCCAAACCCAGCCCACAAATATCGCTGTCAACATTCCTCCTAACGGTAGCAGGTAATTGGAGGCGATGTTATCGACATGGTCGAAGAAGGTCATGCCCGCCAGCTTGATATCTGCCATGGCTCCGAACGATAAACCACTGGGAATACCAAATACGAAAATAGCCAGCCCGACAATAATCACTGCCTTTTTCCGTTGCCATCCACGTTGATCTATAAAATACGCAACCACCACTTCGAGTAATGAAATGCCTGATGTGATTGCGGCTATCGCTAGTAGAGTAAAAAATATGACGGACACCACATGGCCCATGGGCATGCTGGTGAATACGGTGGGCAAAACGCTGAACACCAGACTTGGACCTTCTGCGGGTTCGAGTCC